>NZ_JAKUVW010000004.1:1322891-1323251 GCF_026782085.1 Streptococcus oralis | reverse complement strand
TTTTTTCATTGTTCAGTACTATAACCTTAGTTATAGTGCCCTGCACATTGGTTCGTCTTGTTTAGTTTTCAAAGGTCTTTGTCACTCATTCTCTCTCGAGCGACAACTATATTAGTATATCACAGCTACCTGCCTCTGTCAACAGATTTTTTAAACTTTTTTCAAGTTTTTTTAACCGCAATATACCCATAGTCCGTACGGGATTCGAACCCGTGTTACCGCCGTGAAAAGGCGGTGTCTTAACCCCTTGACCAACGGACCTTGAGCTTTTCAACTCTTTCTATTATACCTACTTTTTTACCTTTGTCAAGGACTTTTTTCAGTGAAATTGATTTTTTCTTTTCTTCACTAATTTAACCA
>NZ_JAKUVW010000003.1:0-79962 GCF_026782085.1 Streptococcus oralis | reverse complement strand
GTCAGCGGTTCGATCCCGTTAACTCCCATTTTAGCGGGTGTAGTTTAGTGGTAAAACTACAGCCTTCCAAGCTGTTGTCGCGAGTTCGATTCTCGTCACCCGCTTTGAACTTTGTTCAATTACCAAGTTTTTTAAACTTGGGCGCGTAGCTCAGGTGGTTAGAGCGCACGCCTGATAAGCGTGAGGTCGGTGGTTCGAGTCCACTCGTGCCCATTTATAAATATGGTCCGTTGGTCAAGGGGTTAAGACACCGCCTTTTCACGGCGGTAACACGGGTTCGAATCCCGTACGGACTATTTATTGGAGGATTACCCAAGTCCGGCTGAAGGGAACGGTCTTGAAAACCGTCAGGCGTGTAAAAGCGTGCGTGGGTTCGAATCCCACATCCTCCTTTTTATATTAACGCGGGATGGAGCAGCTCGGTAGCTCGTCGGGCTCATAACCCGAAGGTCGTAGGTTCAAATCCTGCTCCCGCAATTTGGCTCGGTAGCTCAGTTGGTAGAGCAATGGATTGAAGCTCCATGTGTCGGCGGTTCGATTCCGTCTCGCGCCATATTTTATTTATATCTTGGAAGGGTAGCGAAGAGGCTAAACGCGGCGGACTGTAAATCCGCTCCTTCGGGTTCGGGGGTTCGAATCCCTCCCCTTCCATTACTTTAGTTACGGGCATAGTTTAAAGGTAGAACTAAGGTCTCCAAAACCTTCAGTGTGGGTTCAATTCCTACTGCCCGTGTTAATATGATTATGGCGGGTGTGGTGAAGTGGTTAACACACCAGATTGTGGCTCTGGCATGCGTGGGTTCGATCCCCATCACTCGCCTATTTTATATTATTGGGGTATAGCCAAGCGGTAAGGCAAGGGACTTTGACTCCCTCATGCGTTGGTTCGAATCCAGCTACCCCAGTTACTATTTGCCGGCGTGGCGGAATTGGCAGACGCGCTGGACTCAAAATCCAGTGTCCGCAAGGACGTGCCGGTTCGACCCCGGCCGCCGGTATAGTAATAAAGACAAGGTTTCTAAGCCTTGTCTTTTCTTTTATATTTTGAACCGTTCTTGATTGAGTTACTAAAAATTACTATTTTTTTCTACTTGGCTTAGAAAAGCGATAGCAGAACGATATTTTTTATTTCTCTCTATATCCTTTGTAGTTATCTTTGAAAGTCGTGTTAAATCTGAATTATGACGTAGGTCAGCCAATTTTACAACCCTAGCGAGTTCATTTGTCTTTACTAGGTTGAGATATGATTGATAATCCTGTCCTTTTTTCTTTGTAAGTATATCAACGGCTTCTATAATCGTCTTTGAAAAGCCTAGCTCTTCTAGGTCTAGTAGGGTTAGTTTAGTATCTTCTACAACATCATGAAGATAAGCAACCGCTTTTTCCTCATCAGTTTCTACAAAACTTGCAACGGTCTTCGGGTGTTTAATATAGTCAACACCTGCTTTATCAACCTGTCCTAAATGAGCTTTTTTAGCTACTTCATAAGCCTGTTGGCTTACTGATTTTTGTATTTTATCCATATCTTTATTCTATATTTTAGTTTTTTAAAATGCAAGCTACTTTACAATAAATCATCTAGTTTGTCTGCTAGGTCTTTCTGTTTGCTTGGATATAAGTGCGAATATGTATCGATTGTGGTGGTTATAGAAGCGTGTCCTAAGCGTTCTTTAACCACTAGGTAATCTTCTCCATTATTGATTAAAAGAGAAGCATGTGAGTGTCTAAAATCGTGTATGCGTATCTTTTTTAATGTGTTATCACGTTCAAGGATTTTCTTATACTGTTTTTCAATAGCGTCCTTAGTAATGATGATTGGGCTATTTTGAAATACCTGTAGTGTAGTTATGTCATTTGAGAATTGTTGTAATTGTTTTGCTTGTTTCTTCTGCCAAGTTTCCAGCTCTTGACTTAATTTTTTATTGATGATAATTCTTCTAGTACCTGCCTTAGTCTTTGTTGTACTGATATGGCTGATACCTTTATTTACGTAAGTAGATTTAGTGACATGGATTGTATTACTAGTAAAATCTACGTCTTGCCAAGTGAGTGCGAGTGCTTCACCGAGCCGTAGTCCTGTGAAAAAGAGGACGGTGAACAATAATTTTATATTGTATTCATCAACCTCAAAGAGTTTTAAAAATTGTTGAAACTCTGCAATTGTCCAGAATTGCATTTTAGTTTTTTCAATTGGTAATTTTTTTAGTAACTTTACAGGATTTGTAGTGTAATAACCTTTTCGCAAACCTACATCAAAAATTTTTTTGAGTAAAATCATGATTTTATTGATGGTATTTGTGCTTAAGGGTTTATCTGAATTTTGTGCTATTTTTTGACGGAGTTGTTCTCTAAATTGATAGATATCTTCATAGGTCAGTTTTCCAACATTATCCACGTTTATAAAATACTCTCTGATATGCTTGTTGTAGTTATTCTCTTGAGTATTGATATAGCTTGTTTTTCTATGGTTTATGCTGTCTTCTTCTTTCAACATGTCATAAAGCATGGGAACAGTTATTTTTGCTCCGTAGAAGCGTTCTTTTAGCTCTACACTTCGTAGGTAGTGTTCTGCTTCGGTGGCTTCTTTCTTGGTCTTAAATCCTTTTCTAACAATTCTACGTTGCTTTAACGTGATAGGGTCGAAACCATTACTGATGTCAACTATCCAGCTATTGTCTTTGTCTTTTCGTATTGCCATCTGTTACCCCCTAGTAAGTGGGATATTTTGAACATCAAACCCGAGCAGTTCAGTAGCTATAGTAGCAGGTATAGTTCCAATCCGTTTGTTTTGATACACCCTAAATCCTCGTGCTACTAGAAGTTCTTTTCCTTGTCGGATAATACGTTTAGATGTTCCCTCAGAGAATCCGAGGGCAACTAGGTCATTCTTAGTAACAGTTGCTATCATGTGACTTACTCCTTTATTCATCTAGTCTTATTTTCTTGTACTTTACATGATTATCAAAATACTGACCGTCTTTATAGACTTTACTCGTGTACTCTGTTTCATATAGGACAGTTGAGCTGTCATATTCAAATGTTTCGTATGTATAAAACTTATCTTCATCAGGTTTTTTCAAGTTGCGAGATGACAGATAAGCTTGTTTTCCAAAATTTTCTAATAGCTCTTGTCCGATACCTTTTTCAAAATATTTTGTAACATATCGACCGCGGTTTTCTTTGCTGTCGACATCAACTTTATTTATCCGTACTGCTCCATGCCCCCAAAGTTTTAATAGTTGACTATGTGGGATATAGGGAACGCTGAAAAGCAGGATATGAGCGTGCCATGCTCCACGTTTTTGTTTTTCTAATACTGCTATATACCTTAATTGGCTTTTCTTTGTCTTAAATATGTGATAGTTAAAGCGTTTGATAAATGTTTTTAGTAAGTCTTTGAAATGGTTTCTATCGCTGATATTTTCTTTGGTGGTTAATGTGAGAAAAGAAGTCGTATCATCAAAATTACAATCGACTAGGCGGAGTAAGTTCCACTTTGCTTCTAAGCGAGTTTTCTTCATACGTTCAAGACGTTGTTCTTGTTCTTCAGGTTTTAGTTCATCAAATTTTCTGCGTTTTGTTTTTTCCTTGCTTTCAGTATTAATATCGATTGATTTTCCTTTTGAAAATATTGGCTTTTCATATTCCCAAATTTCAATATAGGAAGAAGTGCGGACTATTTTTTTATTGTACGAAGTCATAAAAAATAGTTCCTTTTAGATTGGCTTTCGCCAAAAGATTGTCTATATAATAAATAAACTAGGAGGAGCAAAGCTCCTCCTAACTTTTATCATGTGACCTAAGCACCGCTCTGCTAAACACGCTTCCAGCTTGCCGACCTCCAGTCGGCAGTTTTGCCTATGATCACATGATTAAAAGTTATAGAAAATAATATTTCTTGGTAATTGTATCATAGCAAAGAACAGGTATTGTTTTGCTATGATTTACATCCCCATCAATGAAGTAATGATTCTGGTTGTAATACACTTTTCCAAGATAGCTATCATCTCTTGCAACTTGATGAGAAGCGATATGACCTGAAATGACATCTTTGATGAAAGCACCTGTTGTTACTGGAAATTTATTGGTAAATGTTTCTGGACTTGTCAACTCCTCCCACAGGTCACCAGCTTCTTCTTCAATACCTGCATGAACAAAAATTTGATTATCAGTCTCGTAATAGCGTTTATCCTTGTATCGCTCTTTAAACCAGTCTATAAATTTAGTTTTCGTTTTGATTGCATTTCTAATAGCAATTTCAAAGTTATTGGGATTAGAGACTAAGATTTCTTTCAACTCTTCTGGAGAAAAGAAACTTTGTATCGTTTCTCCGAATGCAGAAGCAGTAGGAGTTTCTGGTATTAACCAGTCGTAGAACCATTCCTCATGATTGCCAAATAGGGTGATGATTTGCCCAGAGTACACTTCTTCTAGCTCTATAATTTTAGACAACACTTGAAAAGATTTAGAACCGTTATCAATATAGTCTCCAAGTAAGATAAGTCTGTTATCTTTATCAGATAACTCTACTTTGTTGAGAGCTTTTATGAACTCATCTAAATATCCATGTATGTCAGAAATTGCGTAAATTTTAGCCATAGAATCTTATTTTGTTAGAGGGAGCACATCAGAGCATGAGAACCAAAGGTTTCCGTTATACTGACCAACATTCAAATCTTTTAATATAACAGGGCAGGTTTTGTTGTTTGCCATATCTTGTACAGAAGCAGTAGGAGTGAGAGTATTAACCTTGACCTGTATCATCTCCATGAAAAAATCGCTATTTTCATCTTGAATTGACACATTTAGACGTAATGCGGTAGGTTTACTGGTTTCACGGTCTAAAACTTCAGTATATCCTTTTACGGCAAAGAAACGATTACCAAGGAGCTCAATTTTCAAAAAGTCATTTAATTTCATAGATAGTTTCCTTTCTTTTTTACCTCCTGCCAAAGCAGTCGGTTTGCTCTTTTTCTCTGTTGGAAAGAATACCTATTCCAACAGAGAAAAAGACCGCTATTAGTGGACTGGTAGTATGTTTCTAACTACCTGCAAAAATTCTCGTTTTGTTTTAACATCAACGAATGGAACTATTGTCAGTACAGGTTCCACAGAATTCAGACCGTCAGCATAAAAGAGAGCCTCTCCTTTTCTATCGGATACAGTAGGAACATTTTCCAATTCACACATAGAAAAAGCCATTCTTAGACGGTCACTTCCTGGATTCCCAAGATATAATACCGCAGATATTTGGTTTCTCAATTCTACCGGAATATTCTCAGCATTAGGGTCTTGCGTAGATAATAGTAAGTGACAACCAGCCTGTCTTCCTTTACGAGCAATCAAACCCAAGTTTTGCAAAATTTCGTTCCATAACTCTTTACCTTGTTTGCTAGAGCCACAAGAATCACGAATAGAAGCAAGCTCATCGACAAATAGAAAATTAGGTGTCATCATGCCCAGGTCATATGCATCAGCATTTAATGAACTATTCTGTTTGATAATTTCAAACCTTGCATCCATAATCTCTATAAATTTTCTCGATAATTTTGCTAGCATTTGGGGTGAAGAGCCTACTGCCACTTGTTCTCCCAGTTCTTCGTGAAGAAGTTCACCAATACGATATAAATCGGCAGCCTTACCATCAACTATACCTAAATAAGTATCATCATCACTACCACAACCTTTAGCCAGTGCGTTAAATAAGTACCATTGTAAGGCTATTGTTTTGCCTGTTCCAGTGCGTCCATAAATACCGATATTAGTATTCGATTTCAGAGAGAATTGTTGGGTATTTGATAGCTTGATTATTGGAGTAGGAATATCTTCAAAAAATTCTTTAGTCAATGTGTGGGCATTTAAAACATACTGTTCAATTTTTTCTGTGTGACCGAGTTTATAAATAACACAATCAGGGAATTCTTGTTTTGATATTAAAGGCAACCCTAAGGTTGGTATAAGATACTCCTCTAGATTTTTAAGAAGTTTTAAAAATTTATTCCCAAACAGAGGTACTTTAACCATTACATCATTATTAGGCGTGATTTCGAAGTTCAATGTTGCGCTATTGATTACTAGATTGTTACTTTCTTCATATAAATTTAGACTTATTAGCATATCAAATAGAGATTCTCTGACGTACAATATACTTTGAATTTTTTTAATAAAAGTAGACCTAAAAAATTTTTCTACAAGAATAATAAGGCCTGTAAAAAAACTTGACATAATCAATCCAAAAGGTATAAAGGGGATTGAAAACCAAGTATTTATCAATAAGAGGCCTACTAACAATTCAGTTCCTATTCTACTAAGAAAAAGTCTACGAGAAGTAATAACATAGGGATTAACTTTTACTTTCACAGATTTGCTCAGTTTCAGTATTTTCATCTTCATTCCTCTCAGAAATTAATGTATCTATACAACCAATTAAAAAGATAAATGGATTTTAGTAAGGTCAGGAGCTCTAATATTTGCAATTATAGTAAGCAGAGTACAGATAGAAAGTACCAGTATTGACCAATGAGCCACCCTTAATCTGCTACTTGAAATGATATAATTTCTTGTTAAATCTGCTATTGTTCTTAATCTAAATAGTTTCATTTAAAAACTCCTAAACTGTAAAAGTTACTTGTAGTGCTTTATGGTCACTAAAATGATTATCAAGTGTCGAATAGTTTTCAATTTTGCTATTTGGTGTAATGAAAATATGGTCAAGTTTCTTATTACTCCAAGTCGGTAAATCTCGGCTAGCATTTACCATGTATTGCTCCATTTCAACTATCTTATCGGGGAAAGTCGTTTCATTATTTGGACTTTCATTGAAATCACCTGCCAAGATAATATGGTCATACAATTTGCTTGCTTGGGAAGCAAATTGAATATATTTATCCCACATTTCTTTTTTTTCTACGGGGCGATTTTCAAAAAGAGGAAAGTGGAGAGAAAAGACCGCGATAGTTTTATTATTAATTTTAAACAGACCACCACTTTGTCTACAATAGAAGTCATCATAAATAGGAGGAAGTTCTTTGATGAGTTCGATATTGTCACTAAAATAGAAAAGTCTAGTACTTACAGCATTAGATTTATCAGACTTAGGATAAATAACCCCATATCCACGCTTTCTCAATTCTGTATCAAGTTCTTTTGCTAACTTTTCGGCTAACAAAAATTTCTGATATTCATCAACATTTAAGTAGCGAGGCTTTGTTGATGGTTGGGTGCCTCCAGCTTCTTGTAATGCTATGAAAGTAGGGTTTTGTGATAATAAATAATCAGCTATCTTAGTAGAAGTTCTATCCTTATATGGTCCACCAGAGCCACGATAATCAAGGTTTGCAGTCAATAAAGATAAATTAGTCATATCAGTTCTCCTTTTATTGAAAAAATTTAAAAAATATAAACGTGGTTATTCTTTTTAAAAAATAAACGATACAGATGTCGTCTATTTTTGAGTGTTTTCAAGATAAAACTTAGCAAGGAAATCTATTACCTGCCCTTGAGTTGGGGGATAACCTAAATTTCTCACTAGTTCTCCTGCAATGATTTCCAAATTTAACTTGGTTGATTTATCTACAACTGCTGATATATTTGTAGGATTATCAAACATGCTACTTGCTGGAACTGGTTTACCTCTTGCCATAATTTTTCCTTTCAACATTATAACCATGTTTATAACTATTATAATTTTTCTATGCATACTTGTCAACCCATAACACCTAAAAAAATAAAAAATTCTATACGCGTATGGTATAATCTACTTATTTGAAAAATGATGAAAGGTTAGATAAAATGGGATATAGTGAATGGCAACCTGTCAATTATTCAGTTACTGAAGATGAAGACTTTGAAACAGTAAAACAAAGAGTAATTAAAGATTTTCAACATTATCTAAAACTACTTGATGATGGTACTGAGAAAAGTCGTGACAAAGTCTATAAATCTTTTACTTTTAGTAAGTTATTTGGAGAAGAACTTGGTACTGACGATGATATCGACAAGTTAAGTAAAGAAATAATGGATAGATTGAGGAAAAGTAAATCCTAAAAAGTTACTAAAAATAAAAAAACTATCGTTTTTGCGATAGAGGTATCTTCTTAAAAAGGCTATTTGAAAGGCTTCACATACTTATAAAACGGTAAGAGCCAAACTCAAAATCCAGTGTCCGCAAGGACGTGCCGGTTCGACCCCGGCCGCCGGTATAGTAATAAAGACAAGGTTTTCGGACCTTGTTTTTTTTTATCAGTTTTTGTTGAGTTACCAATTTTTCCATTTTAAAATAAATCATCAAGTTTATTAGCCAATGTTTTCTGTTTGCTAGGGTACAAATGAGAATAAGTATCAATTGTTGTTGTAATAGATGCATGTCCTAATCTTTCTTTGACAACAAGATAATCCTCTCCTTGATTTATAAGTAATGATGTATGAGAGTGTCTCAAATCATGTATTCTTATTTTCTTTAAATCTTTATCCCTTTCTAGTATTTGCTTAAACTTCTTATCAATCATATTTTTTGTAATTGTTATTCCTTGAGGTTATCCGAACGTTAAACTATCTTCGGCATGTATTTACAAAAGAGTATAATCCCTTTCATCAACAGAGCATTTTTGATATACTATATTTAATTAGAATACAAAAACTTTTGGAGAGAAGGAGGTAAAAGAGTGGACAAACAAACCATTTTTTACTGCTATAGAATGACTCATGATTATGGTATCAATCCTTGTGTTTTTACAGAAAATTATGATACAACTCCCCATCTTCTTACCGAAGGAGGGTGTATGCTTCAGTTAAGAAGAAATATCAAAAAGAACTGGGCTGATAAAATAAACTCTAAGTCTGTAGATGCTTACATAATGGCTGTAGCAGGGCATTCAAACGATGGGAAACAATGGAGAGATGAGCAAGGAATGTTTATCACTCCAAAATATAATCATCTAATTTTTGTTGCTAAAATTAGTGAAATTTTAACAATGAAAGAATATTTATTATCTCCAAAATCTAATAATAGAAGAGATGCTTATACTTATCAATGGCTGATTGAAAAGAATGGATTAAACCAATCAAGTTTTATGAATGAAGTAGTGATTCTTGCAGACCGTTTTAATTATTTTGGTAAGTCTCCACTCAAAATTCCTAAAGAAATTTTAGATTTTTTCCCGATGGGAGAACGAGCAAGAATGAATGGGAAACCATTCCCAAGATGGAATGCCAAAAATGGATTTTATAATTCTGAAGAGAGATTTACTGATGTATTAGAATTAACGGAATTTGCTGAGACTATACTTGGTTCACAAAACAAAGTAATGGATTTGCCTTACCATCCCTTTTTTATACGAGGAAAAGAATTTTGAAAATAATTTTATCAAGAAAAGGATTTGATTCATCTAATGGTGGTATCCCGAGTCCTATACTACCTGATGGAACACTGCTTTCATTGCCAATACCTGCTAAATATGACACTATATCTTTTGACGATTTAAACTATGATGGAGTATTATTTTCAGATATATTAAAACAATTAAAAGGGAAGGAAGATAAAACAAATCATTTTAATTGTCATCTTGACCCGGACATAAGAGAAAATATTAGGAATAATTCTGTTTCTGATTGGAGACCAGCATTTGGCCAAATTAAAAGTTCTCAGGGAATATTACGAAATCACAATGTTTCTATTGGTGACCTTTTTCTATTTTTTGGATGGTTTAGACAAACTGAAGGGGATATTTATAATGGAACATTGTGTTTTAAGAAAGATGCTCCTGATTTAAATATCATTTATGGTTATTTGCAAATTGGTGACATGACGAATGATAAAGAATGTTTGCAGAAGATGTATCCTTTTCATCCTCATTCTTTAGAACATATGAGTAGTTTGAAATCTAATATGCTATATATACCAAGTGAAAACTTATCGTTTTTACCTCAAAAAAAAGGCTATGGTACTTTTAATTTTCATGATGGGAGAGTATTAACAATGAGTGGTAAATCAAGAAGCATCTGGAAAGAATTACCGGTGCTTATGCCCGATAATATAAATGGTAATCATAAAAATTCTGCTAAAGATGATGGCATAAAGTATTCTGGTATATGGCAAGAAAAAGTTTTACTAGAAAATGAATTATCTTCTACTTGGGCAAAAGAGTTGTTTTTGTTTTAATAATCTAAAAAATTGATTTTTTATATAGGAGAAGACACAATGTTACATTAACTGTGGAAAAGGTATGAAGTGTTACCTAAAAGTTACTGAAATTTGAAAAAAGAGTCTATTTTGCAAGATTCAAACTTCCTAAAATCCTATTAAATCAAGATTGTAGGGCTCAAAAATTGTAGGAATTGAACTCAAAATCCAGTGTCCGCAAGGACGTGCCGGTTCGACCCCGGCCGCCGGTATAGTAATAAAGACAAGGTTTTCGGACCTTGTTTTTTGATTTAGTGAAGATTTTGATATTTTTTCTTTAAGTACAGATAACTGATGAAACATCTTTTTCTTCTTATTCTAGTCATTTTTAGTGTATTTTTGGTATAATATTACTTATTCACAATTTATTTTGATTATGAAAGAGTTTGGTGATTAATGTCTCGGTCTGTTGAATTACTAAAGAAACGTTACTTAAAGAATATAAAAGAGAACCCAGATTTATTTGTTGGGATTGAGTTAGAATATCCTATTGTAAATTTAGAGGGTAAAGCTACAGATGGTGAAGTTGTTAAGGATCTCTTTCGGTATTTACCATCAGTACTGGGCTTTACTATCGAAAAAGTGGATGATTTTGGGAATCCAATTCAGTTGCTTGATCCAGTCAGCCAAGATACGATCTTATTTGAGGTTGCTTATACGACGATTGAGTTTGCATTCGAAAAGGCCGAATCTATCCAAGAGGTGGAAGAACGCTTTAACTTCTATATGGCTACGATTCAGAATAAATTGGGTGAAGCTAATCATGCTATTGTTGGCTGCGGCATTCATCCCAACTGGGATAAAAATGAGAATTGTTCAGTGGCTTATCCCCGCTATCAGATGTTGATGGCTTATCTGAATTTGAGTAGAAATGTAACTAAATCAGATTTACATCATTTCCCTGAGTATGGAGCCTTTATCTGTGGAAGTCAGGTTCAACTAGACGTTTCAAGTTCCAACTACCTGCGTGTTATCAATGCTTTTACGCAAATTGAAGCTGCTAAAGCTTATTTGTTTGCAAACTCTGAGTTTTCAGGGGCAGATTGGGATACCAAGATTTCGAGAGATATTTTTTGGGAAGAGTCTATGCATGGTATCTATCCAGAGAATGTAGGTGTCAATACTAGACTATTTAAAGATGAGGATGATTTTTTTGACTATTTAAATCATTCTGCGATTTTTACTGCGGAGCGTGGTGGGCAGACCTATTATTTTTATCCGATTCAGGCTAGGGACTATTTGGCTACACCTGAAATCCAAGCATTTACCCTTAATGGGGATGAGGTGTTAATTCATCCTCAGGAGGAGGATTTCCAAACTCATCGTAGTTACCAGTACCAAGACTTAA
This sequence comes from Streptococcus oralis, assembly GCF_026782085.1. Lineage (GTDB taxonomy): Bacteria > Bacillota > Bacilli > Lactobacillales > Streptococcaceae > Streptococcus > Streptococcus oralis_DA. The sequence continues at coordinate 68,434 of NZ_JAKUVW010000003.1, read as the reverse complement.
CGACTCGAGGAACAGTTGAGTTTCGTAGTGTCTGTACGCAACCCTTGAATCGTACCTTTGCTGCGGCGGCTTTTCATTTGGGTTTGTTGCTCAATTTAGACAAGTTAGAAGCTTACTTGCAATCTGCACCATTTTTTACCACAGCTGGTCGTGATTATAAGCTTTTAAGACGACAATTTTCTAAAAAACAACTCACAGATGAAGAAGAAACTGCGGTTCTCGAGTTTTCTAAAGACTTACTCATCCTAGCTGAGGAAGGACTGGAGAAAAGAGATAAGCAAGAAATGGTTTATTTAGAGCCTTTGAAGAAAGAATTGGGATTATAATTTCTCTTATAAAGGGAGAATTTTCTGAAAAATCGTGATATAATGGAAGAGACTATAGATAAAGGATAGAGATTCATGACATTAGTTTATCAATCAACGCGTGATGCCAATAATACAGTAACTGCCAGCCAAGCTATTTTGCAAGGATTGGCGACGGATGGTGGTCTGTTTACACCACTTACTTATCCAAAGGTGGATTTGGACTTTGACACATTAAAAGATGCTTCTTACCAAGAAGTGGCTAAATTAGTTTTATCAGCATTTTTAGATGACTTTACGGCTGAGGAGTTGGACTACTGTATCAACAATGCCTACGATAGCAAGTTTGATACTCCAGCTATTGCGCCATTGGTGAAACTGGATGGGCAATACAACTTGGAATTGTTCCATGGTTCAACGATTGCCTTTAAGGATATGGCCTTGTCTATCTTGCCATACTTTATGACGACAGCCGCTAAAAAGCATGGTTTGGAGAACAAGATTGTCATTTTGACAGCAACATCTGGTGATACTGGAAAAGCTGCTATGGCAGGGTTTGCGGATGTGCCTGAAACTGAGATTATCGTCTTTTATCCAAAAGATGGTGTCAGCAAGGTACAAGAGTTGCAAATGACTACTCAGACTGGCGACAATACTCATGTTATCGCTATTGATGGAAACTTTGATGATGCGCAAACAAATGTGAAACATATGTTTAACGATGTAGCTCTTCGTGAAAAGTTGGCTGCCAATAAACTGCAATTTTCATCAGCTAACTCTATGAACATTGGTCGTTTGGTACCACAGATTGTTTATTATGTTTATGCCTACGCTCAGTTGGTCAAGTCTGGTGAGATTGTAGCTGGTGAAAAGGTCAACTTCACAGTACCAACAGGAAACTTTGGAAATATTTTGGCTGCCTTTTATGCTAAACAAATCGGTCTTCCAGTTGGCAAATTGATCTGTGCTTCAAATGACAATAATGTTTTAACTGACTTCTTTAAAACTCGTGTTTACGACAAGAAACGTGAGTTTAAGGTGACGACTAGCCCATCTATGGATATCTTAGTATCTTCAAACTTAGAGCGTTTGATTTTCCATCTTTTGGGGAATGATGCGGTTAAGACAGCTGAACTCATGAATGCCTTGAGTACACAAGGACAATATGAATTGATAGACTTTGATGCAGAGATTCTGGATCTCTTTGCAGCTGAATATGCGACTGAGAAAGAAACTGCGGCAGAAATCAAGCGTGTTTATCAAACAGATGCCTACATCGAGGATCCACATACGGCGGTTGCCTCAGCTGTTTATAGAAAATACCAAGTGGCTACTGGCGATGCGACTAAGACAGTGATTGCTTCAACAGCTAGTCCTTACAAGTTCCCAGTGGTTGCCGTAGAAGCGGTAACAGGAAAAGCAGGCTTGACTGACTTTGAAGCTTTGGCTCAATTACATGACATTTCAGGAGTGGCAGTGCCACCAGCGGTTGATGGCCTTGAAACAGCTCCAGTTCGTCATAAAACAACAGTGGCAGCTGCTGACATGCAAGCAGCGGTTGAGGCTTATCTAGGACTTTAAGACAGAGGGAGTAAACTCGGTTGGGAAACCAACTGAGTTTCTTTTCATCAGGAGGAAGGATTGTTTAAGAAAAATAGAGACATTCTTAATATTGCATTGCCAGCTATGGGTGAAAACTTTTTGCAGATGCTCATGGGAATGGTGGACAGTTACTTGGTCGCTCACTTGGGCTTAATCGCTATTTCGGGTGTTTCAGTTGCTGGCAATATTATCACCATTTACCAGGCGATTTTTATCGCTCTGGGAGCTGCTATTTCCAGCGTTATTTCAAAAAGTTTGGGGCAGAAAGATCAGTCGAAGCTAGCTTATCATGTGACTGAAGCGCTGAAGATTACCTTACTACTAAGTTTGCTTTTAGGGGCCTTATCCATCTTTGCTGGGCAAGAGATGATAGGGCTCTTGGGAACTGAGCAGGATGTGGCCGAGAGTGGTGGACTCTACCTATCTTTGGTAGGCGGATCGATTGTTCTCTTGGGCTTGATGACGAGTCTAGGTGCCTTGATTCGTGCAACGCATAATCCGCGTCTGCCTCTCTATGTTAGTCTTTTATCCAATGCCTTGAATATTATTTTTTCAAGTCTAGCTATTTTTGTCCTTGATATGGGCATAGCGGGTGTTGCTTGGGGGACTATCTTGTCTCGCTTAGTCGGTCTTGTGATTTTGTGGTCACAATTAAAGCTGCCTTTTGAGAAACCGACTTTTGGTTTAGATAAGGAACTATTGACTTTGGCTTTGCCAGCGGCAGGAGAACGTCTCATGATGCGAGCTGGAGATGTCGTCATCATTGCCTTAGTTGTATCTTTTGGAACGGAGGCAGTAGCTGGAAATGCAGTCGGAGAAGTCTTGACCCAGTTTAACTATATGCCTGCCTTTGGCGTCGCTACGGCAACAGTCATGCAGGTAGCTCGAGCAGTTGGAGAGGATAACTGGGAAAGAGTAGATGATTTGAGCAAGCAAACCTTTTGGCTTTCCCTGCTTCTCATGTTGCCCTTAACTCTCAGTATCTATGCCTTGGGGACACCATTGACTCATCTCTATACGACCGATCCTGTAGCGGTTGAAGCGAGCGTTTTGGTGGCACTGTTCTCTCTACTAGGAACCCCCATGGCGACAGGGACAGTTATATATACGGCAGTTTGGCAGGGATTGGGAAATGCTCGCCTCCCCTTTTATGCGACAAGTATTGGGATGTGGTGTATCCGTATAGGGACAGCCTATCTTATGGGTATTGTTCTTGGTTGGGGGTTGCCTGGTATTTGGGCTGGAACGTTATTGGACAATGGTTTTCGATGGTTATTTCTACGCTACCGTTACCAAAGTTATATGAGCTTGAAAGGATAGGAAATGAAAAAAACAGCTTTTATTTGGGATTTAGATGGAACCTTATTGGACTCTTACGAAGCGATTTTGTCAGGGATTGAGGAAACCTTTGGTCAGTTTTCTATTCCTTATGACAAGGAGAAAGTGAGAGAGTTTATCCTCAAGTTTTCGGTGCAAGATTTACTGGAGCAGGTGGCAGAAGAGCGAAAACTGGATGTGGAAGTGCTCAATCAGGTGCGTGCCCAGAGTTTGGCTGAGAAGAATGCCCAGATAGTTTTGATGCCAGGTGCGCGTGAAGTGTTGGCTTGGGCAGATGAAGCAGGGATTATGCAGTTTGTTTATACCCATAAAGGAGACAATGCCTTTACCATTCTAAGAGACTTGGGTTTGGAATGTTATTTCACAGAAATTTTAACTAATCAGAGTGGTTTTGCACGCAAGCCCAGTCCAGAAGCGGCGACATATCTGCTAGACAAATATGAGTTGGATCCTAGGACTACCTATTATCTAGGGGACCGGACTTTGGATGTGAAATTTGCCCAGAATAGCGGTATTCAAAGCATTAACTTTTTAGAGTCGTCTTATGAAGGGAATCAGAGGATTCAAGCATTGGCAGATATTCCCTACATTTTTGAGGATGAGCAATAAAAAGATTGTGTCAGTTTTATGACAGAAGGCTAACAAACTATTTCAACTGATCTAGTTTGTTACAAGGAATAGACAGTTCTGTTAAATAGGCCCGAGAGGGCTTTTTTTCTGCTTTTTTTGTGTTATGATAGACAGGTACTCATTTGAAAGGAATATGAACGAATGAAGAAAAGAATTATTTTAGCCTCAACAGTAGCCTTATCTCTTGCTCCCGCATTAGGAGCTAAAGCTCAAGAAATCTCTTGGACAGCACGTAGCGTTGAGCAAATCCAAAATGATGTGACGAAAAACGAAAACAAAAACAGCTATACAGTTCAGTATGGTGATACCCTGAGCACGATTGCAGAAGCTTTGGGAGTAGATGTGACGGTTCTTGCTAATTTGAACAAAATCACCAATATGGACTTGATTTTCCCAGATACTGTCCTCACTACAACTGTCAATGAGGCAGAAGAGGTAACGGAAGTTGAAATCCAAACTCCTCAAGCAGATGCTAGTGAAGAAGTGACGACTGCGACAGCTGATTTGACGACAAATCAAGTGACAGTTGATGAACAAACAGTTCAAGTAGAAGACCTTTCTCAACCAATTGAGGAAGCTCCAACTGCAATAGAGACTGAAAAACCAGCAGAAGTAGCGCCAAGTTCAGAAGTTTCTGAGACAGCGACAGTTGCTGAAGAGACACTATCTACAGAAACATCTGTAGCTGAAGAAACAGCTGAAACGACTCCAGCGGAAGCACCAGTAGCAGAAACAACTAGTCCAGTTGAAGAAGCTCCACAAGCAGCGACTCCAGCTACCGAAGAAACGGCAGCAACAACTCCAGCAGAAGCCCCAGTAGCAGCTGCGTCGGCAACTGAAACGCCTGCTGATACAACAGGAACAAGTGCAGCAGAAGAAACAGCAGCATCAACAGCAACTTCTGACACTGCAACTTCGACTTATCAAGCAGAGCAAAGCCAAACTCCTTCAAGAACGTATTCAGCTCCAGCAGCTCCTGACTATGCAGGACTTGCTGTAGCTAAGTCTGAGAATGCTGGTCTTCAACCGCAAACAGCAGCCTTTAAGGAAGAAATCGCCAACTTGTTTGGCATCACATCCTTTAGTGGTTACCGTCCTGGAGACAGTGGCGACCATGGAAAAGGTTTGGCCATCGACTTTATGGTTCCAGTGAGTTCAGCACTCGGGGATCAAATTGCAGAATATGCAGTCCAAAATATGGCTAGCCGTGGTATCAACTACATCATCTGGAAACAACGTTTCTACGCTCCATATGATAGTAAATATGGACCAGCCTACACGTGGAATCCAATGCCGGATCGTGGTAGTGTGACCGAAAACCACTATGACCACGTTCACGTTTCAATGAACTAATCATTAAAATGGAAGTTGGGAACTGATTGAGTTCCCGCTTCTTTTTGTGTGTAAATTCTTCAGGATAAACAAGAAGATTATTCTGAAGCAAGGTGGGCCTGCTATTTTGACTCTGCTGAGTATGTTACTTTTGAAATAAGAAAACCAGCGTCCTGAACGACGCTGGTTTTTGTAGACTCTTATCCATTTCGACGTTTACGGGCTAGTAGGGCTCTGTAAAAGAAGATATGATTGTTCTGGATATAGGGAAGGAGTGAAAAGCTAGCAATTCCAAAAGTAATCCAATTGAGGAAGTACCAAGGGAGTAGTTGTAGATCGAGGACAAAGCGCTGGAATTTGTAACCCTTCATCAAGAAACGGCTAGTTTTCAGGATTTGACGGGGTTTAGCCTGTCCTAAATCTAGAGTATCGCAGAGGAGGAATTCTACCTGCGAGTAGGCATAATGTTGTGGAACGTAGAGGATGTTCCCTACAATCATCAAGATGAGACTCGCGAAAAAGTAGAGGCCAAAGGTCATAAGGAACTGCTCCGTTTCAAGGGATGAGAGGTCTAATTTTGGAAATTCAGGATGTAGGGCGACAAATCTCCGAGCTAAGAGATTGCTATAAAAGAGAAAATAAACGCCTACTAAGTTTGGAATGCTCCATAAAAAGAGGTAGAAACGTTTGAGGAGCAGAGTTAGGAAGGTTTGCGAGAAGCGCTCTTCAGCAAAGAGGGCCAGGCTTGATTTTACTGAGAGTTCTGTATCAGGATCCTTGAGGAGTCGGAGTGTCGCAAAGGCAGCACCTGCTAGAAAAATCGTGCTCACAAAAGAAACCACTAGTGGGAAGAGATAGGCTTGGAGCACTTGTGCCAGCATGCTGAAAAAGGATTGCTCTAAAACACTTTCTTGGAGACGAGCCAAGGGGTTGAGAAAGCCTGATAAGATGACCAGTATGCTAGGTAAGAGATAGACGAGAAAGAGGCGGGGATTTTCAGCCTGAAATTGCCTCGTCTGCAGACGAATGGTTTTTAAATCAATTTTTGGGTATTTCATTCTCTCATTATACCATAGTTCGTGACAGTTCCTGGTTTTTTTGATAAAATCATACAGTATGCCTTTGGGCACAAAGTATGAACTGGGACTGTTTTTCCCAGCTTCGGAGGTAAAAAATGTCAGATTCACCAATCAAATACCGTTTGATTAAGAAAGAGAAACACACGGGAGCTCGTCTGGGAGAAATCATCACTCCGCACGGTACCTTTCCAACGCCTATGTTTATGCCAGTTGGAACCCAAGCTACTGTAAAAACCCAGTCACCAGAGGAGTTGAAGGAGATGGGATCAGGAATTATCCTGTCTAATACTTATCATCTCTGGCTTCGCCCTGGAGATGAACTCATCGCACGCGCAGGTGGTCTCCACAAGTTCATGAATTGGGACCAACCAATCTTGACGGATAGTGGTGGTTTCCAGGTTTATTCCCTAGCTGATAGCCGAAATATCACCGAAGAAGGAGTAACCTTTAAAAACCATCTCAATGGTTCCAAGATGTTCCTATCGCCAGAAAAGGCCATCTCTATTCAGAATAATCTAGGCTCCGACATCATGATGTCTTTTGATGAATGTCCTCAGTTTTACCAACCTTATGACTACGTTAAGAAATCAATCGAGCGTACTAGCCGTTGGGCTGAGCGTGGTTTGAAGTCTCACCGTCGCCCGCATGACCAAGGTTTGTTTGGAATTGTACAGGGGGCAGGCTTTGAAGACCTTCGCCGTCAGTCAGCTCATGACCTTGTCAGCATGGATTTCCCAGGCTACTCTATCGGTGGTTTGGCAGTGGGAGAAACGCACGAAGAAATGAATGCCGTCTTGGACTTCACAACCCAACTTCTTCCTGAAAACAAACCTCGCTATTTGATGGGTGTGGGAGCGCCAGATAGCTTGATTGATGGAGTCATTCGTGGTGTAGATATGTTTGACTGTGTCTTGCCAACTCGTATTGCTCGTAACGGAACTTGTATGACCAGCCGAGGTCGTTTGGTTGTCAAGAATGCCCAATTCGCTGAAGATTTTACGCCACTGGATCCTGAGTGTGATTGCTACACATGTAAGAACTACACACGCGCTTATCTTCGTCACCTGCTCAAGGCTGATGAAACCTTTGGTATCCGCTTGACTAGTTACCACAATCTCTACTTCTTGCTCAACCTGATGAAGCAGGTCCGCCAAGCCATCATGGATGACAATCTCTTGGAATTTCGTGAGTATTTTGTAGAAAAATATGGCTACAACAAGTCAGGGCGCAATTTCTAAAGTGTAAAAATAGAATGCCAAAATCCTAAGTTTTCTCTTAGGATTTTTCCTATTTTTTTGATAGAATAGGGAGTATAATGGAATGGAAATTAGGTGGTGTTTTACTTCCTAATTTAATGGAGAATAGACTCGTATGCGTATTAAATGGTTTTCCTTGATTAGGATTACAGGTTTACTTTTGGTGCTTTTGTACCACTTCTTTCAAACAATCTTTCCTGGAGGATTCTTTGGGGTAGATGTCTTTTTCACTTTTTCAGGATTTTTGATCACCTCCCTCCTTTTAGAAGAATTTGGGAAGGCACATCAGATTGATTTGTTGGGCTTTTTTAAGAGACGGTTTTACCGCATCGTGCCACCTGTAGTGCTGATGGTTTTGGTGACCATGCCTTTTACTTTCTTGGTTCGTCAAGACTATGTTGCTGGAATTGGTGGCCAGATAGCTGGAGTTCTCGGTTTTATGACCAACTTCTACGAAATGTTAACAGGGGGAAGTTATGAATCCCAGTTCATTCCGCATCTCTTTGTTCACAACTGGAGTCTAGCTGTTGAGGTTCACTACTATATCCTTTGGGGCTTAGCGGTTTGGTTCTTATCGAAACGTTCAAAATCTAGTAGTCAATTGAGAGGGATGGTCTTTCTCCTTTCTGCAGGAGCTTTTATCATTAGCTTTTTCTCCATGTTTATTGGTAGTCTAATGGCTAGTTCCTATTCATCTGTCTACTTTTCAAGTTTGACCCATGTCTATCCCTTCTTTTTAGGAAGCATTTTAGCGACAGTTGTGGGGGTTCGTCAGACGAGCGATTTAGTCAAGCAGTTTGACCGGATGTGGGATCTTCGTCAAAATCTACTGGTATTTGCTGCAGGTCTCTTGGTGTTAATGCTCTTGACTTTCTTTGTCAAGTTCACCTACCTGTTTGCGTACTTATTTGGCTTCTTGCTAGCAAGTTTAGCGGCAGTGACCATGATTTTTGCTGCGCGTGTCTTGCATGAGAAAACGCCTGAGATACAAGAACCTCGGATCATTACATTTTTAGCGGATACTAGCTACGCGGTTTATCTCTTCCACTGGCCTTTTTATATTATCTTTTCTCAGTTGATGAGTAATCTGCCTGCTGTTATTCTGACGATCATCTTTTCTTATTTCTTTGCTATCCTATCCTTCTATATTATTGAGCCATTGATTGCCGGTAAATCCAATCCTTTAATACGGAAGATTAGTCGATTGCCTCATATTAAACCAATTAGTGCTGGTGCTGCTGGCATTCTTACCTTGATTACCTTGATTATCATAGCTGTGGCTCCTCAAGTTGGAGCTTTTGAGACAGACTTGATGGTCAATGGTTTCAAACAAGCCCAGACCAATATAGGACAAACAAAGACTCTTGCTGAACAAGCTGAACTGAGTCGTTTAGGAATTTCTGATGGAACAAGCCTAATAGGAGATTCGGTAGCCTTGCGTGCCAATACAGCCTTACAAGAGGCACTTCCTGAAGCAAATATCAATGCCCAGGTTAGTCGAACGACCAAGCAAGCCAATGATATTATGCTCAATAACAGTCAGAACAAGGCGCTGCTAAAAACAGTTGTCATTGCAACGGGAGTCAATAATCCTGAAGGCTATAAGAATGATTTGGACAGCATCGTGAACAATCTACCGAAAGGACACCATCTGATACTGGTGACACCTTATGAGGGAGACAAGAGCAAGGACACTTACACATCAGTGGAGCAGTATGCGGCTTATGCACGGGAATTAGCTGAAAAGAATCCTTACGTGAGCATAGCTGACTGGAATAAGGTTGCTAAGGAACACCCTGAAATCTGGGCAGGAACCGACCAAGTCCACTTTGGGAATGATAGCAACATGATTGAAGAAGGTGCTAAACTTTACGCAGAGACGATTGCAGCTGCTGTTAAGGCTGCTCAAGAACTGCCTGTGAAATCAAAATAAAATTAAAGAGTTGGAGAAATCCAGCTCTTTTAAAATATCTCTAGAAAATAGGTCTATACCATTTACAAATGAAAAAGAAAGGTTTATAATGTAATTGACATAATAAATTCTAGAATCAATCTATCAAGGAGGTTATCATTATGCCTAATTATATTAAAGCGGATCAGTTTTTCTACCCACACGGAGTTCGTCGTGGCGGTTACTTGGAACTTGTGGATGGCAAGTTCGGAAAGCATGTAGAAGAGATTCCTGAAGGAGCTGAGGTGATTGACTATACAGGTTATAGCATTGCCCCTGGGCTTGTGGATACCCATATTCATGGATTTGGTGGTGTGGATGTCATGGACAATAACATCGAAGGAACCCTTCATACCATGAGTGAAGGATTGCTTAGCACGGGTGTTACCAGCTTCTTGCCAACGACCTTGACTTCCTCTTACGAGCAGTTGCTCGCAGTAACTGAAAATATCGGTGCTCGTTACCAGGAAGCAAGTGGAGCGAAAATTCGTGGGATTTATTTTGAAGGGCCATATTTCACAGAGAAATACAAAGGAGCTCAAAACCCTGCCTATATGAAAGACCCTCGTATGGATGAGTTTCGTGCTTGGCAAAAAGCAGCTAATGGCTTGCTCAATAAAATTGCCCTTGCGCCAGAACGCGAAGGTGTAGAAGACTTTGTTCGTACAATTACGGGTGAAGGAGTGACTGTTGCTCTTGGACACTCAAATGCGACTTTTGATGAAGCTAAAAAAGCAGTGGATGCTGGAGCAAGCGTTTGGGTACATGCCTACAATGGAATGCGTGGGTTGACTCACCGTGAGCTCGGTATGGTGGGAGCCATGTATGAGTTGCCACATACCTATGCAGAGTTGATCTGTGACGGTCACCATGTGGATCCAAAGGCCTGTGATATCTTGCTCAAACAAAAGGGAACTGAAAATATCGCCCTTATCACAGACTGTATGACAGCTGGTGGCTTGGAAGATGGCGACTACATGTTGGGAGAATTCCCAGTAGTAGTTGCTAATGGAACTGCTCGCCTCAAATCTACAGGCAATTTGGCAGGTTCTATCCTTAAACTCAAAGATGGTTTGAAGAATGTGGTCGAATGGGGCATTGCGAATCCGCATGAAGCAGTCATGATGGCCAGCCTCAACCCAGCAAAATCTGTTCACATCGATGATGTCTGTGGTCAAATCCGTGAAGGTTATGATGCCGACTTTATCGTACTGGATAAAGATTTGGAATTGGTAGCAACCTACCTAGATGGTGTGAAACGTTATCAAGCCTAAGATGATAAAAATAGGGGTCAATAAAGGACTCCTATTTTTATTATCAGATGAAAATAATAGGATTAAAGAAATTGCTAATGGGGGAAACAAGCAAAATCCTTTTCTTGTAATAAAAAATTAGATATAATATACGATACAAAGGAAGTAGTAAGAATGTATCGTGTTATAGAAATGTATGGGGATTTTGAACCGTGGTGGTTCATAGAAGGTTGGGAAGAAGATGTCATCATGAGTCAATCTTTTGACAAGTATTATGATGCTCTAAAATATTATAAATCATGCTGGTTTGAGCTGGAAAAGAAGAATCCTCTTTATAAAAGTCGGAGTGATTTGATGACTATTTTTTGGGATCCTGCCGACCAACGCTGGTGTGATGAGTGCGATGAGTATTTGCAGCAGTACCATTCTTTGGCACTTTTACAGGATGAGCAAGTCATCCCCGATGAAAAGCTACGTCCAGGCTACGAAAAACAAACAGGTCAAGAAAAACACCGTTCTTGCCGCATGAAATGGAGATAAAAAAGTAACTTTTTAAGTTGCTTTTTTTATTTTTTTGCGAATAGTTAGATAAGGAGGGCGGTATGGTACAAGAAATTGCACAGAAAATTATTGCTACTGCGAAAGAAAAGAAGGCTCAGGATATCTATTTCATTCCCAAGGAAAAGTCCTACGAGCTTCACATGCGGATTGGAGACGAGCGGTGTCTCGTTGACTCCTATGAGTTTGATGTTTTAGCTGCTGTGATTAGTCATTTTAAGTTTGTGGCGGGTATGAACGTAGGAGAGAAGAGACGTAGTCAACTGGGCTCTTGCGACTATCAGCATGGGGAGAAGGTGTCTTCTCTGCGTTTGTCTACCGTGGGAGATTATCGGGGACATGAGAGTTTGGTCATTCGTTTGTTGCACGATGAGGAGCAGGACCTGCATTTCTGGTTTCAGGATATGAACGAACTGGGTGAGCAGTACAGGCAACGGGGACTCTATCTCTTTGCAGGTCCAGTCGGAAGTGGCAAGACGACTCTGATGCACGAATTAGCCAAGTCTCTGTTTATGGGGCAACAGATCATGTCCATTGAAGATCCTGTCGAGATCAAGCAGGAAGACATGCTCCAGTTGCAGTTGAATGAAGCGATTGGTTTGACCTATGAAAATCTCATCAAACTGTCTCTCCGGCATCGTCCTGACCTCTTGATTATCGGTGAAATTCGGGATAGCGAGACGGCGCGTGCAGTGGTCAGAGCCAGTTTGACAGGGGCGACAGTCTTTTCAACCATTCATGCCAAGAGTATCCGAGGTGTTTATGAACGCCTTCTGGAGTTAGGTGTGACGGAGGAAGAATTAGCAGTTGTTCTGCAAGGAGTCTGCTACCAGAGATTAATCGGGGGAGGAGGAATCGTTGACTTTGCAAACAAAGACTTTCAAGAACACCAGCCAACTAGCTGGAATGCGCAGATTGACCAGCTTCTTAAAGATGGACATATCACAAGTCTTCAGGCTGAAACGGAAAAAATTAGCTACAGCTAAGCAGAAGAAAATCATCACCCTGTTTAACAACCTCTTTTCCAGTGGCTTTCATTTGGTGGAAATTATTTCTTTTTTGGGCAGAAGTGCCCTGCTGGAAAAGGACTATGTGGCCCGGATGCACCAAGGCTTGTCTCAGGGGAAATCCTTTTCAGAGATGATGGACAGCTTGGGGTTTTCAAGTGCTATTGTGACCCAATTATCTCTAGCTGAAGTACATGGGAATCTTCACCTGAGTTTGGGGAAGATAGAAGAATATCTGGATAATTTGTCCAAGGTCAAGAAGAAGTTAATTGAAGTAGCGGCCTATCCTTTGATTTTGCTGGGATTTCTCCTGCTAATCATGTTGGGGCTCAGGAATTATTTGCTCCCCCAACTGGACAGTAGCAATATCGCCACCCAAATCATTGGCAATCTGCCACAAATTTTTCTGGGGCTAGTGTTGGTTTGCTCTCTATCTTTACTGTTAGCCCTCACTTTTTACAAAAGAAGTTCCAAGATGCGGGTTTTCTCGATGTTGGCACGGGTTCCCTTTCTAGGAATCTTTGTCCAGACCTATCTGACGGCCTATTATGCGCGTGAATGGGGCAATATGATTTCACAGGGGATGGAGCTGACGCAAATTTTTCAGATCATGCAGGAACAAGGTTCTCAGCTCTTTAAAGAAATCGGTCAAGATTTGGCTCAAGCCCTGCAAAATGGCCGCGAATTTTCTCAAACCATAACGACCTATCCTTTCTTTAAAAAGGAGCTGAGTCTCATCATTGAGTATGGAGAAGTAAAGTCCAAGCTGGGGAGTGAGTTGGAAATCTATGCTGAAAAAACTTGGGAAGTCTTTTTTACCCGAGTCAACCGCACCATGAATCTGGTGCAGCCACTGGTTTTTATCTTTGTGGCCCTGATTATCGTTTTACTTTATGCGGCAATGCTTATGCCCATGTATCAAAATATGGAGGTAAATTTTTAAAATGAAAAAACTCATGACAAATTTAAAAAAAGCCAAGGTTAAAGCTTTCACTTTGGTAGAAATGTAGGTTACTAAAATTATTTATATTTTCCACTTGATAATAATGTCCTCAGCTGTTACCCTGACCTTGTTTATAAGCCCTCTAACAAGCACCTTTTGGCTTTCGTAGTCCATTGAAAAGACTTTCTCAGCGTTTAGCAGCTCCCTCATATTAGCCTTTCTTTTGTCTTTTCCAAGAGCTGGATCGTTTTCCAGTTCAGCCTCAAGAGTTCCCCTCATGCTTATAAATTCGGCTGACTTGCTCTGTAATTCCTCAAGAGTAATGCGGTCATCTATGTATAGATCGTTAAGTCTACTCAATTTCTTTGATAGCTCCTCTATTTGTTTCTTGTAGCTCTCACGGTCTAGGGTCTCGGAATTGTCGTCTGAAAATATTTTGTCCAAGTAACCAGCGTCATCTTGTAGCTTGCTGATTTCTGTCAGTACATAAGCCTCAAGGTCATCTTTGTAATAAAATCCTGAGTCACATTTTTTGTTATCATTGTAGGTAGTGATGCCTCTCAGTGTTCTTGGGTGTCTTTGATGACATTCGTATTTTTTAAACCTGCTCCCATCTTTTCGCTTTACTCCTAAAATAATTTTTAAAGGTGCGCCACAATATCCACATTGGCCAATGCCTGATAGTATGTACTTTGCTTGGAATGGCCTAGGGTTGACGTTCTCTGCTGCTGTCCTTTGCCTGATTTTTAGCTCTGCCTTTGTCTTGTTATAAACTTCCTCTGTAATTATTGGTTCATGATTACCTGGATAAACTTCTCCCTTGAACTGATTGAAACCGCAGTAGACAGGGTTATCTAGTATGGCTCTGACCGCCCGATAGCTCCAAGGCACATGTTTTGGATAGTTCTCATTTAGATCATCCCTCAGTTTAGTAATGGATCTCCCTCTCAGATAACTGTCAAAGATAAACTTAACAGCCAGGGCCTGAGCTGGATTGACAGTAATGGTTCCTGTGTCTCTGTGGTAGTCGTATCCATAAGATGTCCTAGCCCACATCATGGATTTTCCAGCCTTGGCACGTCCTATCTTACCAAGTTGCATACGTTCCTTGATTTGCTCCCTTTCTAGCTGAGCAAAGACGCTCAAGAGCCCAATCATAGCCTTTCCAAAAGGAGTAGAGGTGTCAAAGTTCTCCTGTAGGCTCAAAAACGCTATATTATTCTTTATGAAAATATCCTCAATAAGGTAAAGCGTGTCTTTCTGGCTACGGCTAAGACGGTCCAGCTTATAGACTAGCACTGTATCAAATTTTTTCCTTTTAGCGTCTTTGATAAGTCCCTCTAGTGCTGGCCTGTCAGTATTTGCCCCAGAAAACCCACCATCAGTATATATCTTGTATATATTCCAGTCTTTAATATCGCAGTAGCTAGAGAGCTTAGCTTTTTGCTCATCGATAGAGTACCCCTCCTCAACTTGTGAGGTAGTAGACACCCTGACGTATATAGCTACTTTATTTGTTGTTTTCATTGAATTTGTACCCCTTTTTTGATAAAATAGGTACAAGAAAAGACATCATGCGAGGTTATCTCCATGAAAATCCTTTCTTGTAATTACCAGCCTCACGCTCTCGGTCGCCAAACTTCTGAGCGTGGGGCTTTTTTTATTTTTTAGACTTAAATACACATCCACAGTTGCGACAGTGCCAGTTGTGTTTCCCTTTTTTACCCACAAATCCAAGTAGAACGAATGGCCAAGCGATAAGCCACCCAATACATCCTACACAACCGTTGAAGCTCTTGCGCTCTTGCATCATGTATTCAATTTGATCACTGCCACATTTTGGACAACGTTTTACATATTTAGCCATTATTTTATATTCCTTTCTTAATTATGCTAAATTTTTTAAACCTTATAAATATCTACGACCTCTCCGATTGTACGGATGTCGTCATTTTCTGTTAGATGGATTTCTTCATAGCTATTATTTAGACTTTGCAAGTACCATGAACCATCATAATCTCTTTTAAGTTTTTTAACAAAGTTTTTCCCATTTACCTGGAAGATACCAATATCATTGATGTTTAACTGGCTAGTAATCTTAATAAATAATAGATCGTTATCTTCTATGAGTGGCTCCATTGAGTCGCCAGCTACTTTAGCTATTGTATCATACTCGTTAGGAACATCATTGGCTCTCAGTCTTACCTCCATGTGGAGATTATCCTCTTGGAAAGTACCATGTCCAGCAGCTACCAAACCCTCTACATAATCAGTAATGTAGTCCTCGTTATCTTGAGGCTTGTCGAAAATAGAAATAATATTAGAGCTCTCTTGCTCCTCAAGTTGCTCCTTAGCATAATTAAGGACTTTCTCTTGTCTTGGCTCTTCTAGCTGGTCATAAATTGAAATAATTTCAGTTTTTTCGTTTTGCGTTGTAATTTTCTTAAGTTTATCATCTGTAAGCCCTAAAAGGTAGTCTGATGTAACATTGAAAATCTCTGCTAGTTTTTTAAGGTCTTTTCCTTTTGGGAAATTTTCGTTTTTTTCCCACTTTGAAACAGTGGTGTAGGTTTTCATGCCCAGTATTTCTGAAAGTTCAGTCTGGGTCATATTACGACCTTCTCTCAACTTCCTAACTCGGTCTCCTAATTGTTCCATAGGATACCTCCTTTTTATCTTTTGATAAGTAAATTATATCAAAACTATGATTATAAATCAACTATATAAGAAAAAAGTTTTAAATAAAATATAAATCTTACGCCTTTTTCAAAAAAAGAGAAAATAAATCATATAAAATACTTGACATGAGATTTAAAATCATATAAAATATAATCATCATCAAGAAAGGAGCAACTCATATATGGTCACTATTGCGGAATTGAGAGCTAAGCATAATAAGATGTCACAGCGTGAATTAGCAAAAAAAATAGGTGTTACTCAAACATCTATTAGCAACTGGGAGAAAGACCAGACAAAGATTTCAGGTGAGTATCTCATTAGTCTAGCTTTGTTTTTCAATGTGTCTACTGATGACATTCTTGGAATAAATAAAGAGGAGACATAAAAATTTTAAGCTTTATATGATTTAAAATCATATAAGAGAAAGGAGTAAACATGAATGAACTCATCAGCGTAACCCTGAATGATAATCAGGAGCCAGTAGTGTCAGCTAGGCACTTGCATTGGGCTCTAGGTGTAAAAACAGAGTACAGGAAATGGTTTGGGCGAATGGCAGAGTATGGCTTTGAAGAAAATCAGGATTTCTCAAGGGTGACCCAAAAATGTCCGACCCCTGGAGGCTTACAGACAACAACTGACCACGTCATCAAGCTAGACATGGCTAAAGAAATTGCTATGATCCAGCGAACGGAGCGAGGTAAGCAAGTCCGACAATACTTTATACAAGTAGAGAAAGACTTTAATAGCCCTGAGAAAATCATGGCAAGAGCCTTACTCATGGCTGATCAGAAAGTCCACAAGTTAGAGGCTCAGATTGAGGCTGACCGTCCTAAGGTGCTATTTGCCGACGCAGTCAGCGCTAGTAAGTCATCTTGTTTAATTGGTGAACTAGCTAAAATCCTGAAACAGAATGGGATTGACATTGGTCAAAACAAACTTTTTCAATGGCTACGCTCTAACGGCTACCTAATTAGTCGTCGTGGGGAGTCTTGGAACCAGCCAACTCAGAAAAGCATGCAGCTTGGACTGTTTGAACTTAAGAAGACAAACATCAATCATGCCGACGGTCATACAACTGTCAATACAACAACTAAGGTCACTGGCAAGGGTCAACAGTATTTTATCAACAAGTTTCTCAATCAGGAATACTTAACAGGATAGAAACAAAAAAGCCCCTCTGGAACGGCAATTCCATTGAGGGACTAAGCAAAATACTTTACGAGGTAATTATATCATGAAAACAGTAAAAAAGGAATGGGAGCCACGAATTGTAAACATCATGGCAGATGGCTCTCAAGTTGACGATCTGACAGGATATGTCATCCCTGCTGGTCATTCGTACTATGACATCATTTTAGGAATGCACAAGCGAGAGTTACAGAAAGGGGCTTAAATATGAGGTATGCAGTATATAATCAGGAATACCAACGAGAACTACACTCAAATGAACAACCACTCAGCTCAAAACTCAGAACTGAGCTTGCAAGCTAAAGGGTTGCTATTGGTACTGATGTCTAATAAGGATACATGGCGCCCTTACATTGATGAGCTTTCCAAACGCTCCAGGAATGGGCGTGACGCTCACAGGGCCGCTTTTGATGAGCTGAAAGAGGCTGGCTATATCCGTGTTTATCGTAAGAGCTTTGGCCGTGGTAAAGGTATTCAGAACTTTCCTTTAGTTCAAGACGTACCAATTTCAGATAGTTATTGGGAGTATTGGGTAAGTAATCTTGAGAAAGAGTTATCCACAGAATAGCGAAAGGGTTCATTTACAACTTACTGACTTTACAAAGTTGAAAAGTTCAAAAGTTGAATTTTACAAAGTTGAAAAGTTCAAAAGTTGAAAAATCCGACACTAATAATAACTAATAAATAATAATGACTAACTTAATAATAATCTAAGCCTTACGTCACTAACTTAGTAATAATTACTAATTTACAACAAACTACTACTAATCTAAATAAAGAAAAGGATAACTGAGTTATCCACAGGAAAAAAATCATGATTGACAAAGACCAAATTATCAAAACACAACAAGAAAAAATTGAACGTATCGAACAGCTGCAAGAGGAGTTACATAAATTATCCATGTTAGGATTGCTAACTGTAAAACTTTTGGGACTACCTAATGAGTTAGAAAAGTCATTGAAAGTAACCCACGACATCTCACATGTCATCAAAGATGTATTAAATGGTATGAGCCCAAGTGAGGCGATTAAGCAGAACATGACAGAAGATGATGAGGAGGAAGAATAATGTTAGCAAAACTAAAAGAATTTTTTGGACTAGATGACCTTTGGGGTGATGGCCAATCAAAATCAAACAGCAATCTAATTGATGTCAGAACTCTCCAAACTGAAAACAAACGGCTTAAAGACATCATCAAGCAACAGAACGACCTGCTACAAGAGCTCTTTAATGAAAATATGGAGATTGGACGTAGTCGCAGACAGTACGCTGACACAGTCGCAATGCAACAGCGCCTGATTGATGTCTATCAAGATATGGCAGGTTAGGAGGCAATCAATGGACAGAGGACTATTTGGCACCTTTGACTATGACCGTGATTACTTGCAGCCTCCTGAACCCAGGGAAGAACGTGACCCAGCTGATTGGATTTTCAGCGCTGGTCAATGGATTTATGTAGGAGATTGCTAGCCTATGAATAGAGAACACAACGAAAGGTAGAAGAAAATGACAAACAATCAACTTGTAGAAGCAAAAGGGGACTTTCTGACTAACCCTCAGCTACTTAATAGCGGCATTATCAGAAAGTATCTTGACCCGCAAGGAAAAGCTAGTGATGAGGAGCTTGCCTATTTTATAGCTCAAGCCAAAGCCCAAAACCTCAATCCATTTACAAAAGAAATTTATTTTATCAAGTATGGCACTCAGCCAGCCCAGATAGTCACTGCCAAATCAGCTTTTGAAAAGAAAGCAGATAGTCATCCACAATTTGATGGTAAAGAGGCAGGCGTAATCTATCTGTTGGACGGTGAAATTAAATACTCAAAAGGAGCATTTATTCCTAAAGGTGCTGAAATTCTTGGCGGTTGGGCCAAGGTGTACCGCAAAGACCGTACTTACCCAACGGAAACAGAAGTATCTTTTGAGGAGTATGACAATTCTAAAATACGTGCAAGAGTTAAGGAACTGACACAACAGGGGAAAGATGTTACTTATCCAGTGATGAACTCATACGGCAAGCCAATAGGTGAGAATAACTGGGATACTATGCCTTGTGTCATGATACGGAAAGTAGCTCTAGTGTCAGCTTACCGTGAGGCGTTCCCTGCTGAGCTTGGAGCAAGCTATGAGGCTGATGAAATTCAGCTGGATAACACACCTAAAGACGTCACACCTCAAGAGAGCCGTGAGGATGTCGTAGCACGCAAGATGGCCGAGATTGAGCAATTCAACAAAGAGCAAGAGGCAAATCATGCAGATCCCGAACCTGCTCAAACTGAGGAGACAATCCAGGGCGAATTGCTAGACGGTGAACTAGAATACTAGGAGGACAACATGCAAGAATTACAAGTTATTGATGATAAGAAAATCAATAAAATCTATGAAATGATTACAACGGATGAGCTTACTAGAGAGTCTTTTGAAAAAGACCTCATAGAGGCTACTGAAAAGTACAAGGACTATATTCCTACAGCTAGTACTCTCAAAGACGACAAGGCAAAGCGAGCTGAATTTAATAAGCTAATTGAGTCTAAAAATCGTATCCGTATCGACACTAAAAACTTGCTATCAGAGACGGCTAACACATGGGATAGTTATGCAAAGTCAATTATTGAACCATTTGCAACCGTAGTTAGTGAATTTGATAAAGGTATCAAGGAAATTGAAGAACATCAAAGACAACTAAAAATAGATACGGTTAAGAGTTACATAGCCAACAAATCAGCTGAGTACATGCTGGATCCTCGTCTCTTTGATGAAAAGGCCCTTGAGTATGTCAAGGCTAGCGATTTCATGGCAGACGGCGTGACGCTTAAAAAAGCCACTATGAAGTCACTTGATGACATGGTCACATTTGAGTATCAGAAACAGCAAGAATTTGAAAAGGCTAAGTCAGCTATTTCAGGACTCTGTGCTGAGTATGGTATGACTGACTCGCCTTACATTAGACAGCTGAAAGACTTGACTCTTGCTGAGGTCTTTGAACAAATCAAAGCTGACTATAAATTTGAAAAGCAAAAGGAAGAGCTCAGACAAGCTCAAGAACGAGCAGAGCGAGCTAATCAGGAGCTTTTAGCAGCTCAACAATCCAAACAGCAAGAACAGGCTCCAAAATCAACAGAGACCCCAAAATTTGACCCAGAGACAGGCGAAATCTTGGACAGTGAGCAAATCCCCCAAAATGAGCCCAACGCTCTCAGAGGGGCTGAAAACGACCTGAAACGAT
Source organism: Streptococcus oralis (assembly GCF_026782085.1). Lineage (GTDB taxonomy): Bacteria > Bacillota > Bacilli > Lactobacillales > Streptococcaceae > Streptococcus > Streptococcus oralis_DA. Next base: position 48,086 of record NZ_JAKUVW010000003.1, on the reverse strand, counting down.
ATAGCCAAAAAATGACTTTGGAAGTGTATTTTGTAGACACAGCCGAAAAAGACCGTTTCAAGGCTGGTCTAAGTCAACTTGGATTTGATTTTAAAAAGAACTATCAAGTCAGCGGTTATCAACGTATTGAGCCACTGACTCAGGCTGAACTCAATGATCAATGTGGGTGGTAGATATGACAGAAATTGAAAAAATTTCAGAAGAATTGGCTGAGTACGGAGTACCTGATGAGTTGATAGGAAAAATAGAAAACCTATTAGCGACTTTGTATGGCGAAAAAAGAAAACTGGAGATAGAAAAATCTTGGGATGTATCTCCAGAGTCTATGGGGAGATAAGAATGGACATCAGAAAAGTATCTGACAGCGTATCCATCTACTCAGACGGCAAGAGATTGCAAGTTATCCACAACTTAGGGGATGAGTTTATCCTAGATTTTAAGGTGGGAGAGGATAGCGTCTGGAACCTCGATGGCCAAGTCGTAGAAATTATTGACATGATTGAGCCTGTCTTTAAAGTTTGTGGCTTTTGCTCAAAAGCTGGAGAGGGTATGCAACGCTTAAAACATGCTATCGTCCACTTTGAAAGATTTGAGCAGTACATCAGAGACAATCAGGATGACCTGATTGTCTGGTGGCACAATCCAGGAGAGGAATATGATTAAAACTGTATTTTTTTCATGTGATTATCCACATCATGAGGCGATTGACGATCAAATAAATAGCTGGCTTGCCGAAAATCCAGGCATTAAGTTGATTGACATCAAATTTCAATCAAATGTGTCTGCTGTCGCTGACAGTGGAGTCAGTGCTGAATATTGGCATACATCCGCATTGATTATTTACAAAGTTCCCTCAGAGAACAATATAAGCAGTATCAATTCAAATGGTTTAGGTTTTTTAATCAACTGTGAGAAATGTGGTAGCTTATCAATAATCAAGGCAAAAGATGTAGGCCAAAATGTATGTTATGAATGCAAAGGAGAGAAATAATGAATGATTTTATCAAAGAGATTGGAATGGCTATCCTATGGATGTTTTTAGGCTACCTCTTGGGAGAGCGTAGCGCTAGAGAGGACAAAACAGATGATCAATAACGTCACATTGGTTGGGAGGCTTGTAGCGCCTCCTGATCTACGGAAAACGCCTAACAATGTATCTAGCTTACAGGGTACACTTGCGGTCAATCGCAATTTCAAGAACGAAAATGGAGACCGTGAGGCTGATTTTATCAATTTCCAAGCGTGGAGAGGTACAGCGGACATCATTGCTCAGTATTGCAGCAAGGGCTCACTTATTGGGATCATTGGACGCATACAAGTCAGGTCTTACGAGAAAGACGGTCAGCGTCGATATGTAACCGAAGTAGTCGCTGAGAGCGTCGCTCTGTTAGAGAGTCGCAACAGTCAGCACGGACAAGGGCAAGGCAACAGTTTCCAAAATGGAGATAGCTCGCCTTTTGTCGATCCTAACCCATTTGATCTACCAGATGACGGCTTGCCGTTTTAGGAGGTATCGATGTCAGATATTAAAATACTTGACGCTTGCTGTGGAAGTCGTATGTTTTGGTTTGATAAAAACGAGAGGCATACAACTTTCATGGATATTAGGCAAGAAACATTTGAGATACATGACAAAAAGGTCAACGTAGCCCCTGATGTTATTGGTGATTTTCGTGACATGCCATTTGAAAATAATACTTTTAATTTGGTTGTTTTTGACCCACCTCATTTAAAATGGGCAGGTAAAAACTCAATCATGAAAGCTCAGTATGGTCAGCTGGATAAAGTTACCTGGTCGGAAGATTTGGCCAAAGGTTTTGAAGAATGTATGAGAGTTCTAAAAATTGGAGGCACACTAGTTTTTAAATGGTCTGATTGTCAGATAAATGTAAAGAAATTACTAGAGGTGATACCATTCAAGCCCTTATTTGGTCAGCAAAGAGGCACAACACACTGGCTAACGTTTGTAAAGTTTGAGGAGGACCAGCATGGAGTGGGCGGATTGGGTGGACTGGGAACCTGAAACCAAAACGGACATCAAGACCAAAATTGAAAATGATGGATACACTTTTCCACACTACGACAAGAAAAATAATGGCGTCAAGTACGTCATTTCTACAATGGACATCAAGCGAGACTGTCTAAGGCTTGGGGTGCCATTTGAAGATGTGTACCCTTTGCAAACTACACTTTTTTAACCAAAAAATCAAGGAGTATAATTAGCATGACTTTTTATGTTTATAGACAAAATAATTCTGGAGGATATTTTGTAGAAGATGAGAATGTTTCAGCACATGTCATCATAGAAGCCGAAAACGAGGCACAAGCAGACATTAAATTTGATGAAATCATTGATAAGAAATCAGAATACACAACTTATTGCCCTTGTTGTGGCAAGCGCTGGAGTGGTGTTGATGAAACTTATCAAAATGTGGAAGTTGACAGCGCTGTGGCTGAACAATTAAAGAAACACCGATATTATGACAAGGCTGTTCTTTACATGGCAGATGGGACTAAGAAAAAAATTCCTTGGCTGATGTATGGAATGTATCAATATTTGCGGGAGGAATAGGCTAATGATTACAAAAACAAACGTACCAAAAACATCAATCGTAATCGAGATTGAAAATAAAGAAATCACAATCAAAAATATGATTGGCTATGATATACAGATGGTTTTTAGAAACCAGGACGCAGAACCGTCTTTAGATGAAAATGGGGACGTTTTTGAGCCTCTTTACTGGCTAGACATTAAGGCGAAACCTGAGGAGGACATAGAATACCATACGAGCTTAGGAGTTAAGAAAGAGAAAAGAAAATTAGCTGAGTTACAAATATTCTTTGAATATATCGAGGCTAACAAACAAAATCTTTTTGATCTCTGTGGATTGAGAGGGGAGCTTAGTTAGGATGAAATTAACCCTGAACATTGAGCCTAAGCCCCAATCACGGCCACGGTTTGCGAGGCGTGGGAATTTCACCACGACTTACGAAGACAAGGATATGAAATCCTGGCGCAATAACTGCCAGTTACTGATTGCTAATCAGTACATGGGTCAGCCCATTCTTGAGGGGGCACTGAGGGCAAAGGTTAGATTTTATATCAAACCTCCTCAGTACATTTCCAAAGTCAAGAAGAACCAGCAGGCCCTCCTAGATGAAATCATACCAGTAGACAAAAAGCCTGACATTGACAACTACGAAAAAGCGCTATATGACAGTATGTCAGGGATCGTCTTCCAGGACGACGGTCAGATAGCTCTGCATGATGTAGGCAAGTTCTACAGTTTAAACCCTCGCATAGAGGTAGAGGTGGAGGTCATGGAATGGAACGCATGAGGCGAGATTATGCCTGAGTATTTGAAGAAATGAGGAAATTAAGATGACAAAAACTATCGAACTACCAGACTATTATGAACCCGATTGGAGAAATGCAAGATACGGAACATTAGAAGAACTAAAAGAGCTGTTGCTCTATAAGCGTATCGTGGAATGGGATAAAGATTTTTTACTACTTGAAGATGGCACAAAAGTCACTATTGAAATGTCTGAAAGTGATTGCTGTGCCTCAGCAGGTGGGGAGTTTCAAAATGTGTCGCTCGACGCTGTAATTACTAATGTTGAAATTGGAGAACAGGAAGAAATTCCTGACCATTGGGGAGTAGGTTATAAAAACAAAGTAACCATCTTCCACAATCAAAACCCTGTAGCTATCGCCAACTGTGAGGCAGAACATAACGGATATTATTACAGCGTAGGTTCCTTGGTGATTGGTGATATTCATTTTCCAGTAGTTGATGCTTAGGGGGCTGATATGAGAATTAAGACATCAAATGACACAATCATCCACGTCAACAAATCTCAGCGCAGTATCACGATCGAGGGCGTCGAGTTAAGCGGCGATTGTCGGGCTCTGGTATCTGACAATAAGAACGGCACAGGCACAATTACCCTGATTTTTGACGGTAAGATTATTTAGAGGAGGTAAAATGAAACGATTTATAGCACTGTGGATTGTCTTGTCAGCTATTTTGAATATCTGGCAGAGTATCCAGATTAAGAAATTAGAAGAAAAGCGCCCTATTGTAATCTACAAAGCAGATAATCAAGGCGCAGAAATCAAAGGCAGAGTCGTCCACAAGGAGAAGATTGGTGACCTGTACACAATCACAATACAGAACTACGGCATTTTCGTAGTCACACAAACAAGCTACGAAACTTTAAGGATTGGAGACGAGGTGAAATTATGAGACCTAAAAAATATCCGTATTCAGGAGCTATAAAAGCAAAGAAAACAACTAAAGAAGATAAGTTGGAGCTTGTAGCATTTCCAAACATTGCGATCAGAAAAAATTTGCTCAAGCATATCTACACAGTTGTCAGCTACCATTCTAGCGCTAGTATTATTTACTTCAGAATTCCAAAAGTTTTTGGGCTTGGATACGATGAACAAAAAGCAAAAGTAAATCTAAGCTATGAGGAAACAATCAAAATACTTAATAGCTACTAAAATAAAAAAGCCAAGACACTCTCTGTCCCAGCTATAATCTCAATAATATTATTATACCACAAAAGGAGATAGAGAGTGAACAAGGCTAAAGAGCTGTTGAAAGAATTACAAGACCTTGACATGGACATTCAAAGTCGTATAGATGAAATCAAAGAACTTGAGGCTGGTTTGCTCTCAAGTCCTAAGTGGACTGACGTCAAAGTCCAAGGTGGTCAAGCTAGAAAAGTTGATGACGTCTATACTCAGCTTGTCGTGATGAAAGAGGCTATAGAACAGGATACTAAAGAGGTTATCAACAGAAAGCTTGAATTAGGTAGGATGATCAATAGGCTTAAAAATCCAAAAAGTAGGTCTATCCTTAGAATGACTTACATTACTAAATTGTATGTAGATGATATCTGTGACAAACTAGCTATCAGCAAGAGTTCGTACTATAACATGCGTAAGATGGCTATTGAAGAACTTAGCACAATTTTAGAACATTTGGAATAATTTGGAACGTTCTAAAAAACGTTGCGTAAAGTTAGACAATCTTGATGTGCACTGTAACAATAATCTGTTAGAATGGTAGTATCAAGAATTAAAGCAAAGGCACCTTAGGCAACGGCCTAGAAAAGCTTCTGAAAAACTGCTGGCTTGGGTTACCAGTAGCGATAGAGTAGGATGTTTTAATATCGCAAAAAAAGACTACACAAAATAAAAAAAGAAAGTAATTTCTAATTAACACGCAAGTCTGTAGTCTACTTGCAGTTGGAACGTAGCTCAAGTGGTAGAGCGGTAGACTTTTAATCTATTGGTTGCAGGTTCGAGCCCTGTCGTTCTAATTGTATCTCTGTGAGTAGCTATCACAATAGGGGTACAGGGCGGTAATTAGATTTAGGCTGATTAACCTGTAGGACAGAGATAAAGTAGCGCTATATAAGGCTCTGGTGGGGGAGGCACCCACTTACTGCATACAGTCACTCTTTGAGTGGCTTTTTTATATTTTCAAAACAAATAAACAGCAGGAGGTTTAGGCTTGGGTAGAGCAAGAGACCCCAACCGAGACAAAGCATTTGAAATCTATTCAGAGAACAATGGAAACATTGAACTGATTGAGATTGCTGAGCGTTTGGGTGTTTCAGCTGGCACTGTCCGAGGTTGGAAAAGTAAAGACAAATGGGAACCTAAAATAAAAGGAACGTTCCAAAAGAAAAATACGGAACGCTCCAAAAATCCGAGGGGTGCTCCTAAGGGTAGTAAAAATGCTCTAGGGCATGGGGCACCAAAGGGAAACACTAACGCCCTCAAACATGGACTGTTTGCTAAGTATCTACCTCAAGAGGTATATGAGATAGCGCAAGAGCTTTCAGAAAAACAGCCTATTGACATTCTTTGGGAGAATATCACGCTGACCTATGCTAATTTACTACATGCTCAGCGTATTCTTTACGTTCAGGATGTTGATGATACTACAAGCGTACTTATAGCTACCACGGCAAAAGGTGGAGCAAGCTATGAAATTCATACATCATGGGATAAGCAAGGCAAGGCCTTAGCTGCAATAGCAAGAGCTCAGACTGAGCTTAGAGGCATGATTAAGACTTATGACGAGCTTACACGCTCTCCACTTGTTACAGAGGAGCAACGCCTTAGAATTGAAAATCTCAAGGCACAGTTAGGCTCAGGTAATGAAGATGACACAGTCATTACTGGATTTACATTTGATAGGAGTGAGTATAATGGCAATACTGAACCTAGCGAAACTGATTAACCCAGTATTTGATGAAGTCCTCTATACACTCAAGAGCCATATAGTGCTAAAGGGTGGCCGTGCCTCTACTAAGTCATCAGTGGTCTCTATTGACCTTGTAAATGACTTTATCAATGACCCCAACGGTAATGTGGTAGTCTTGCGAAAAGTAGGTAAGTACTTGAGAATGTCAGTGTATGAGCAGATAAGATGGGCCATCTATGAGATGGGGCTAGCTAATCAGTTCAAGTTTGGGAAATCACCCTTACAAATCACACATAAGAAGACAGGCACTGCCTTCTATTTTTACGGCGTAGACGATCCAATGAAACTCAAATCCCAGAAGATAGCCAAAGGCTATGTAATGGCTGTATGGTTTGAGGAATTGGCTGAGTTCGCAGGTCGTGAGGACATTGATATAGTTGAGGATACTTTCATCCGTCAAGAGCTACCAAACGGCAAACAGGTCAAGGTCTATTTCACATACAACCCCCCAAAAAATCCCTATGACTGGATAAATGAGTGGGTTGCTGAGAAAGCTAGTGACCCTACTTACATGATACATCACAGCACCTACCTTGATGACAAGCTAGGTTTTTTGTCTAGGCAGATGAAAGACAAGATAGAGCGTTACAAGGAGACGGACCCTGACTATTACAGATGGATGTATTTAGGCGAGGTAATCGGTTTAGGTAATCATGTCTATAACATGAGCTATTTTAAGCCACTAGAGAGCCTCCCAGACAACGACAAAGTGATAGGTATATCATTTGCTCTGGATACAGGACACCAGCAATCAGCGACGGCCTGTGGAGCTTATGGGCTAACTGCCAAGGGTAATGTTATCTTGCTTGATACGTTTTACTACTCACCAGCTGGAAAGACCATCAAAAAGGCCCCTAGTGAGCTCTCTGTGATGATCCATGACTTTATAGACAAGGTCATGAAGACCTACAGAGTACCTAAACTCAAGATGACCATTGATAGTGCTGAGGGGGCTTTGCGTAACCAGTATTTCAAAGATTATGGCGAGCGCTGGCACCCTGTGGCTAAGAAGAAAAACCAGACCATGATAGACATGGTTATTAGCTTACTAGCTGAGGGGCGTTTCTACTACCTTGACATCCCTAATAACAGGGTATTTGTAGAGGAGCATAAGATGTACCGCTATGATGACAAGTCACTCAATACAGATGACCCCAAAGTCATCAAAGAAGATGACCACACGGTAGACGAGTTCAAGTATTTTGTCCTAGACAACGCTAGAGAACTAAGACTAAAAGCCTAAAGGAGCTTAACAATGGGAATAGTACAGACTATCAAGAATTTTTTCACAAGGAGCAAGTATGTGATGACAACACAGAACTTAACGAATATCACTGATCACCCTAAAATAGCAGTGTCATCCACAGAGTATGACCGAATAAGGGAAAATCTCAAGTATTATGCAGGACATTATCCACAAATTGAGTACACTGACAGCAACGGCACGCCTCAAAAGCGAGCTTTCAACCATTTGCCTATCGGACGTACAGCAGCCAAGAAAATTGCAAGCCTAGTATTCAATGAACAGGCTGAAATCAAGCTAGACGACAAGGACGCTAACAAATTCATTCAGAAACAGCTACAAGATGATAGATTTGTTAAGAATTTTGAGCGTTACCTGGAAAGTGGTTTGGCGCTTGGTGGATTGGCTATGAGGCCATACGTTGACAGAGACAAGGTAAGAGTCTCTTTTATTCAGGCACCTGTCTTTTTACCTCTGCAATCAAACACGCAGGATGTTTCTAGCGCTGCTATCATCACTAAGACAACCAAGTCAGAGGGTAATAAGCAGAAGTTTTACACGCTGATTGAGTTGCATGAGTGGGGCAAAGATGACAAGTACACGGTTACTAACGAGCTCTACAAGTCTGATAATCAGAATATTGTAGGCGCTAGGGTGCCTCTATCAGACCTCTATGAGGATCTTGAGGAAGTAGCATACCTGAACGATTTAAGTCGTCCACTCTTTACTTACTTGAAGACCCCAGGGATGAATAACAAAGATATTAACTCAGCTCTTGGGCTGTCTATCTTTGACAATGCTAAGACTACAATGGACTTTCTTAATACCACCTATGACGAGTTTATGTGGGAGATTAAGATGGGTCAGCGCAGAGTGGCCGTGCCTGGTCAGATGATTAAAGTCGAGTACAATCAGGAGGGCGAGAATGTCACAGTCAAGCGTGAGTTTGAGGCAGGGCGTAACGTCTATGAACAGATTGACTCAGGTGATATGGATAAAGGTGTAGGCATTACAGACCTTACAACGCCTATCCGATCGGATGACTATATCAAGGCTATCAATAAGATACTAGCAATCTTTGAAATGCAGATAGGGGTATCCTCTGGAACCTTTACATTTGACGGTAAGAGCTTGAAGACAGCTACTGAGGTTGTCAGCGAGAACTCAGACACCTATCAGATGAGAAATAGCATTGTCAGCTTGGTAGAGCAGTCACTGAAAGAGCTCATTATCTCAATGCTAGAGCTAGGCAAAGCATACGGACTCTACAAGGGAAACATCCCTGACATGGAGAAAATCAGCATTAACCTTGATGATGGAGTCTTTACAGACCGAAACGCTGAACTTGACTACTGGGTTAAGGTTGTAAATGCTGGTTTTGCCACGGACGTCATGGCTATTGAGAAAGTGCTCAACGTGACCCCTGAGAAAGCTAAGGAAATAAAGGCTGAAATTAGTGGCAATGCTATCAGCGAGGCTAACGACGGCAGGAGTGATGAAGATGTTGAAATTTATGGTAATTGATAGGCTGAGGCGTTTATTTGGAATAAAAAGCCCAAGCAAGCTAATAACTGAGGGACTTGTAAGAGCTTATGAAAGAGAAGAAACCAATCAAACTAAATGATGAGCAGTTAATGCTTGACGCTAGTCAGGTTGCAGACATCTATCATCAGCTAACTCTTGAACTCTTTGACCAGGTTATAGACCGTATCAAAGAGCGTGGCTCTGCTAGTCTTGATGATAACCCTTATATCTGGCAGTTGGAGAAAATGAATGAGATGGGCCTACTCAATGAGGACAATGTCAAGCTCATTTCTGATCGCTCAGGGATTGCTGAGGAGCAACTTAGGCACGTTATCCAAAATGAGGGCTATAAAATCTACAAAGACACCAAACAACAGCTTTTAGAGGCTACTGGTGGAGGTGGTTTTGCTGGCAACTCTATCATTCAGACCAATCTAGCTGCTTATGTCAATCAAGCCATGGGGGATATAGACAACCTCATCAACACCACTCTACCAATGAGTGTCAGAAAGGTTTATCAGTCTATTGTCCAGGAGAGCGTGGCCAAGGTTGTCACAGGACTCACTACCTCTGACAAGGCTATCTCTGATACAGTCATGAAATGGGCTAAGAAAGGCTTTTACGGCTTTACTGACAGCCAAGGCAAGCACTGGAAAGCTGACACTTACGCTAGGCAAGTCATCAAATCGACGGCTTGGCGTGTCTATCGTGAGGTCAGGATGGCTCCAGCTGAGGAGTTGGGGATAGATACCTTTTACTATCACAAAAAAGCCACAGCAAGAGAGATGTGCGCTCCTTTACAGCACCAGATAGTAACTACAGGGGTTGCTAGAACGGAAAAAGGGGAGCGTATTTTAGCATTATCAGACTACGGCTACGGTTACGCTTGGGGATGTCAGGGTATTAACTGTACTCATGAGATGACGCCATACATCCCAGGGGCTAACTACAAGCCTGATTTGCCTGACGAGTTAAGAGACTTGACACCAGAGCAAGCAATAGAAAACGCAAACGCTCAGGCTAAACAGAGGGCTTTAGAGAGGTCTATCAGACAGTCCAAGGAATTTCTCCACGTTGCAGAGAAACTAGGTGACCAGGAGCTGATAGACAAGTATAAGAGCAAGGTTAGGATCCAACAGGGAGCCATGAGAGACTATCTCAAACAGCACCCATTTCTACACCGTGATTATGCTAGAGAGAAATACTATGACGACCCTTATACTAAAGCTAAGAAAGAGGTTAGGCTTAGAGAAGAACAAAAGAAAGCTAGAGAGCTTGCTACTAAGCGTGCAGAACTTGATAAAGCTGTGAAAAATGGTAAAATAGTAAGTGTATCAGGGGTTACAGTAGGACATACACCTCCAGGAAAGGCTGGGGAACCAAATAGTGTAGTCCAACATAACGCAACGAATGGAGATGTACTCGGCAGAACCTATTACGATGATAGGGGCTACAAAGTAAAAGATATACATTTCACTAATCATAAGCAACCAGATAAACATCCTTACGGGAAAAAAGGTGAACATGTTCACGACTTTGTATTTGATGATGACGGCAAGTTTATCAGCAGAACAACTAGAGAATTAACAAACAATGAAAGAGAGGAGAACCTAGATATATTATGGCGATATTAGATGATTTACAAGCGTTATATGATAACGGTTGGGACGCCTCTTTTGTCTACAAAGGACAAGATTGTGCTATCTTACCCAATTCTACAACGGACATCCAGGTCTCTATAGGAGCTCAAACATATGTAGTGTCCTCTCTGGATGACTTAGTAAACTTAGATATTGACGGTCAAAAATTGTCAAACATTATGTCTAAAACAGAAGTACAATACTATTAGCGCTTAGAACAATCTAGGCGCTTTTTTCATGCAATAAACCACTATAAACCTATGGAAGTCCATCAGGTTTTTTATTTTGCCCTGGAGCATGGCGTAAAACTGTCTTAATTTGTCCATGTGACGTAAAAAAGGAGGAGTTAAGACATGAGTCTTAAACGTGAAATGTTAGTTGAGGCAGGTATCGAGGACAAGGCTGTCATTGACAATATTATGCAAGCGTACGGTGCAGGTATTGAAAATGCCAAGTCACAAGCCAAGTCGGAACTACAAGCCGAAAACGAAACATTAAAACAACAGCTTGAGCAACAAACCCAAGCTATCAATGAACTACAGGCCAAAGAGGGAGCAAGTGCTGAAAGCAAACAACAGCTTGAAGAACTAAAAGCCCAATTTGACCAGTACAAGCTGGATAGTGAGGCAAATCTTGCTCAGATCACTAAAACAAATGCTGTAGCCCTTGCTTTGAAAGATGTAGGAGCTTACAACTCAGAGGACTTGATGAAATTCATTGACCTAGACAAAATCGAGCTAGGGGAAGATGGGAAACCTCAACTAGAGGACACAATCAACTCACTCAAAGAGTCAAGCCCTTACCTATTTCAAGCTGAGGACAAGCAGCCTAACCCTAATATCTCTGTCCCAGGCAATCCATCAGCAAGTAATGCAGATGACGGCTTGAGTGCAGAGGACAAAGCCCTTTTTGCAGGCTTTGACAGCGTATAATACTAAACTAAAAAGAAAAGAGGAAAATATAAATGGTAGTAAACTACGCAGAGAAATTCAGTCAGAAAGTAGATGAGCGTTTCGCAAGAGAGGCTCTCACTACTAACATCATCAATCAGGATTTTGATTTCATTGACGCTGAGACAGTTAAGGTCTACACGGTCGAAACATCAGCAATGAATGACTACAAGACCACTGGTCAAAATCGCTACGGTACAGCTGATGAGCTTGGAAATAGCGTGCAAACTATGACGCTTTCTCAAGACCGCTCATTCACATTCACGATTGACAAGAAATCTCTACAAGGAACAAATGGCGCTATGGCTGAGGGCAAAGCTCTAGCACGTCAAATTTCAGAGGTTGTCATCCCTGAGGTTGATAAATACCGTCTTGCAAAAGCCGTGGCAGGCGCTGACACAGCTCATGTTGCTACTGGTGCAGTATCTAAGACTAATGCTTATGAGCTAGTACTTGAGGGGCAATCTAAACTTGCAGACGCTCTAGTCCCTGTGGCTGGCCGTATCTTGCATGTGTCTCCTAAGTTCTACAAGTTGATTAAACTTGATGACACTTTTGTCAAAAACTCTGACCTTGGTCAAGAAATCACTATCAAGGGTCAAGTAGGTATGATTGACGGCATGCCAGTAGTGTTGACACCTACTACTTACTTGCCTACAGGTGTTGAGTTTGTCATCGCTCACTCAGCAGCTATCACATCTCCAGTAAAATTGGAAGATTACAAAATCCATGACAACCCACCAGGTATCAACGGTAAACTGGTTGAGGGGCGTATCCGCTATGACGCTTTCGTTTTGGACGCTAAGAAAAAAGCTATCTACGTTCACAAATCAGCATAAGGAGGCTAGCTAATGGCTAAGAAAAAAGAAGAAACCACAGAGGAAGTTGTGGAAAACCAAGAAGTGACAGAGGAAGTTGTCAAAAAATCTGTTACTTTGACAAAAGATGGGGTTTCTTTTACCCTATCTGACCCGATCATGATTTCAGCATTTGAAAATCAAGGATATGAAGTGGAGGAATAAAGTAAATGGCTAAATTTAAAGCGACATCAAACGTTGTCTTTATCGTCGATGGCAAAGAGCAAAGCTATGACAAAGATGTAGAGTATGGCATGGATGTCAAGACAGCTGAGGCGTTCAACGCCAAAGGTGAAATTACACACCCTGAGCTCAGTCCATTCTTTGAACGTACTGACAAGGAAGAAAAAGCAGCAAAGGCGGATAAATAACACCGCCTTTTTTAATTGGAGGTGGTTACTATCGCTTATTTAACACAAGATGAATTTAAGGATTTTGGTTTTGACGAAGTTGAGGGCTTTGAAAAGCTACTAACAAGGGCAGAGATTGCTATCAACCTCTTTCTTAATAATTTCTACAGCTTTGTAGATTTTGAAAAAGAAATTGAGCACAGAAAGCAAGCTGTCAAGCTGGCTACGGCTTTCCAGGTAGCATATTTGGACGCTAGTGGGATCACTACGGCTGATGATAAGCAATCAGTCTCTACTGTGGTTCTAGGGCGTACTCATATCACTTACAAGAATAGCTCTAACCAGTCTTTAGAGAGTGCCAGGTATAACTTGTCTCTTGACGCCCTAAATACTCTGAAATCGGCAGGATTTGGCTTTAGGGGGGTAGGTTATGACAGACATTGATAAACGGTTATTGATTGATACTGTGACCATTCAGAAAACCACAGGAGAAAAAGACGGATGGGGTAAAGTGATTTTAGAGAGCCCAGTGACCCTTAGAACTGTTAGGTTTGACAGACAGTATCAAGTGAAAGGCACGAAGAACAACCGCAAGGAGTCCAAACCTAGCACGTTATTTGTGTACCCTAAATACTGCCCAATCGTCTTAGACAAAACTTTTGAAAATGCCATTATCAAAGACGGAGAACGTGAGTACAGAGTGACCTCTGTAGTTCCTGTCAGTTATCCACACAAACAAAAAGTATTTTGTTACGAAGTGGAGTGTATCTGATGGGAACAGGCGTATCTGTCAAAGTTGATTTAAAAGGCATTGAGAAAAAGGTATCCCCAACAGCGCTAGCAAAGGGTAGGTTAGCAATAGCTAATCAGATGTTGATTGACTTTACTCCCTTTGTGCCACGCAAAAGCGGTGAGCTTAGCGGAAGTGGCCAAGCGACCAAAGACGGAGTTAAATATCCTGGGCCTTATGCTAGAGCTCAATTTTACGGCTCAAGCTACAACAAGGTTAGGACGTTTGTCTTTAGAAAGTACACCACACCTGGAACAGGTAAGCGGTGGGACTTGAAAGCCTCGGCTTTACATTCGGCTAACTGGGGGAAAGTCGGTCTAAGAGCAATGGGAGTAAAAGCATGAATAACAATGATTTTTCAGAAGTCCTCAGGGATTTCATCAATACACTAAACCTCCCTCTGGATTGTAAGCTTGATTACTTAGCAGAGGGGGAGGATTTAGTCCTTTATCCGTTGCCAGGTGGGAAGATTTTAACAGAGTACATGAACGGCAAGCAGGACATTAGCCTTGTCTTTGAGGTGGCAATCAAAACGACTGATCACCAGAAGACAAGCTCCATCCTGTGGGCCATCAATCATGCTCTCGCTGATTTTAATCTGGAACTACCTAGCAAAAATAATTCATATCAATTCAGAGGCCTTGAAGTATCACAGCCGTTCCTTAATGACCGTGATGAGCAAGGCTTTTATATTTACATGTTAGATGTAACGGCAAAACTTGAAACAAATGGAGGAAACTAAATGCCAAAAATGAAAAACGCCAAGCGCAAACACTTTCTTGCGCCATGGTTATCAACAGCATCAGCTACTGAGCCAGGTAATGACGCCTGGAAATGGCTTGCAGACGGAGTGAAAACTGCTGAGTCTGAAAATGACGAGGAGACAGATGACATTGCATACTACAACGGTGATGGTACCAAGAAAACTGTAGTGACGTCTGTTAAGAGCGGATACAGCTTTGAGGGCGACTACATCAAAGAGGATGAAGCTCAGGCAATTATCGCAGCTATGCGCTTTAAAACTGGGGATGAGCGTAATGTCTGGTTTAAAGTGGTAGACGCTGACGGAAAAACTCAATATGTCGGAGTCGCTACTGTCTCAGGTATCAAAATCGGAGGCGGAGACGCGTCTGAGTATGAGACCTTTGAGTGCACCATCAGCTGGAATGCAGCACCTAAACAATCTGCTGTAGTCGGTTGATGACTTGATCTAGGGGAGTGAATAGGCTCCCCTTTTTATTTTTGATTTTAAAAATTAGTAGGAGAGAAAACAAATGGTAGTAATTAAAAAACGTGACAATGTCATCCCTGTTGACTTTGGAGAGTTCAAACTTGAATTTGTAGCCAATGACCAAAATATCCACAAAATGGAAAAAATTGGCACAATCCTTAAAATTGAGGGCGAAAAACTAGCTAAGACAGAGGATAGTAAGGCCTTTGAAACGGTACAAGACTTAGTCAAAGACTCTTGGACAGAGTTGTTTGACAAAGAGGCGTTTGACAAAGTCTACTCATTCTCTAATGAGTCTACAGTGGACACAATGGCCTACTTACTTGAGACAATCACTGGAGTCATCTCAGAATGGGAGAAACGCAACAGCACAGACGCTCTCAAAAAATATCTAGGTGACTAACATGCTGGACCTATCAAGGAAATTGACAGATGAGTTAGTCCTTGGTGATGATGTGTATCCAATGAATATTGCTTTTAACAAGGTCTTGAAAGTGGTGGAGCTGATTAATGATGATGACATTGACGAGCTTTACAAGCCTTTCCTAGCTATTCAAATCTTGACTGGTGTAGATTTTACTCAGGCTTTAACTCCTGAACAGGCTACAGCAATCTTTAAGATGATTTTTGAGGAGCATATCAGAATTATTCCAGCTAAAGACACGGCACCAGTACTAGACCTAGCAGGGAAGCCAATCAAGAGCAAGATACGCTCTAGGAGTCAATCTGAGGGAGGAGATCGTCTCTTTAGCTTGAAGTACGACGCTGAGTATATTTACTCATCATTTCTTCAGGCTTACGGAATTGACCTCATAGACGCTCAGAACAGTCTACACTGGAAGAAGTTCAACGCTTTATTAAATGGCCTGCCTAGCGACACTAAGTTTGCTGAGGTGCTGAAAATACGCTCTTACAAGCCCCAAAAGGGAGACAGTAAGCAGTACAAGGAGAACATGAAAAAACTCAAAAAAGAGTATGCTCTACCTGATGAATTTGACTACTAATTTTAGAAAGGAGGTACACAATGGCAGATGGTTCAGTTACTATCAAGGTTGATATGGATGGCTCTAATGCTCAATCAGGAGTAAGCAAGCTTAAAGCTCTATTTGGTGGACTTGAAAACGCAGGCTCAAAAGTAGGGTCTGTTTTTAAGTCTGTGTTAGGAGCTAATCTGATTAGTTCGGCTCTTACTACAGGAATTGGGACTATTACAAGTGGTATCCGTGAAATGGCCTCTGAACTCAACAGCTCACAGAAAGCCTGGAAAACATTCGAGGGAAACCTCCAAGCCTTTGGACGATCAGCTGAGGAAATCAAGGCGGCTAAGGACGAAATGCAGGACTTTGCAACCAAAACCATCTACTCAGCCTCTGATATGGCTAGTACCTACTCACAACTTGACGCAGTTGGGACTAAGAACGTTGGTAGTCTAGTTAAGGCCTTTGGTGGACTTGCAGCCTCTGCTGAAAACCCAGCCCAAGCCATGAAATCATTGTCAACTCAGGCAACACAGATGGCAAGTAAGCCTAAAATAGCCTGGATGGACTTTAAGATCATGATGGAGCAAGCTCCTGCTGGTATGGCAGCCGTCGCAAAAGAGATGGGAATGTCTACGGCTGAGCTTGTAAAAGCCGTTCAAGATGGAAAAGTCAAGACAGAGGACTTTTTCGACGCTATGAACCGAGCAGGGAACTCAGACGCTTTTCAAAAGATGGCTACGGAGTTCAAAACGGTTGACCAGGCTATAGATGGGGCAAAAGAAAGCCTCTCTAATAAACTTATGCCAGCCTTTGAAAAACTTAATAAGTTTGGAATTAAGGCAGTCAATGCAGTATCTGACGCTCTTGAAAAAATCAATTTTGACAGCATTGCTGAAAAATTGGGGGCGTTTTTAGAAAGTATTGACATTGATGGCTTTATTTCAACCGTGACAGGCGCTTTTGCTAAGGCTGGAGAGACTGTCTCAGAGTTTTTTGCAGTCTTTAACAAGATTGGAGTCTTTGAGTATATGTCTGACACGCTCAGAGATATAGGAGTGACAGCCATGTCAGTTTTCAAAGAGCTGACAAGTCACATCAATATCTTTGATAATTTCACTGAGGGCATTGGAAATATCATCATCCTAGTTAATAAGGTTATACAAGAGTTAGCCGCTGGCGTTCAGTTCGCTCTTGAGGCTTTCTCGAATACAGGGGCTATCAAGAATGCTTATCAAGCCTTTAAGGAACTTACAGAGGCAGCACTTGACCTGACTGACAAGCTCTCAGATCTCATCCCTTGGGATGTGGTTGGCGCTGCTGTGGGACATGTAGTAAATGCCATTTCACAAGTTATCATCTGGATCTCTAAATTATCTAAGTCAATTAGCGCTGATGTCTGGAGAGCTTTAATCACAGGAATTGGTGGGGCTCTAGTTGCTTTCAAGGCTTTTAATTTTTTAAAAACATTCAACCCTTTTGGCTTATTTAAGAGTAAGGCTACAGAGGCATTGAGTGGCACCACATCAACAGTTACCTCAATAGGGACGCAAATTGTATCTGTCATCCGTAGTCTTGGGCAAAGTGTAGCCGCAGCTGCTAGAGGTATTGGTCAAGGCGTCGGCGCTGCTTTTCGTGGGATTGGACAAGGATTATCCATGGTCAATCCTTTAACTATTGCAGCCATAGCTGTCCCTATTTTAGCTTTAGGGGCGGCGTTTGCTTTGATGGGAACACAAGGCCAAGGTATCGCAACAATCTTACAAGCTGTAGGTGATGTTATTGTTAGTGTAGGTACAGCTATTGGAACTATCTTAAACCTAGCTCTACAAGGCTTGGCTCAAGCTCTAGTAATTGTAGCACCTGTGCTACCTACTGTAGCCTCAGCTTTTGCTATGCTATCACCGCTTATTTTGGCTGCTGGAATAGCAATTAGCTCCATTATTAGCTCATTTAGTGGGTTAGCACCTGTGATTACAGCATTAGGGTCAGCTATTAGCGAGATTATAACGGCTATCAGCTCAGGGATTGCTGAGATAGCAACAGCTGTGACACCTATTATTGAAATACTTTCAAATGCTTTCGTCCAAGTTGTGACTATTGTCTCTGGAGCGATTGTACAAATCGTTGAGGCTCTAGCTCCATTCATGCCAGCTATTTCTGAAATGGTCCAGGCAGTCGCTCCAGTACTACAGTCCTTGGTAGAGGCATTTAATAATCTGATCAGTCAAATCAGTCCCATTATTGAGAGTATCACAAATCTATTTAAGACTCTTGGCGAGCAAATCAGCTCCATTTTAAAGAGCGCTGGTAGTGTAGTTGAGTCTTTTGGCTCAGCTATCCGTAATGTGCTTGACGGAGTCGCTGGCATTTTTGATAGCATGGGTAACGCTGCTAAGAACGCAGGTCTTGGAGTGAAATACATGGCTGAGGGGATTGCGAAACTTACTGAACTAGGATTGTTAGATTTAGCTGGAACATTAGCTACTGTTGCAACAGGTTTGGCCGCTATTGCTAACTCAGGTATTGCTACGGCTGGCCCAGGTTTGCAACAAGCGGGTACTGGACTGAGCTTAATTGCTACATCAGCTCAAATTGCAAGTTTGGCAATGCAATCACTGCCTGAAACATTGACATCTTTGAGTAATAGTATTAGCACACTACCTGAAACATTGACAACGGTTGGGACAGCTATGAGTACTTTTGCAACATCAGTGATGACCTCTTTTGTAGGTCTCGCAGGGGCAACGGCTAGCATTACTATCCTACAAAGTGGGTTAGTTGCTTTGTCAAGCTCAATGCTGATGGCGCAGGCTGGAGCCTTAGCTATATCAGCAGGATTTACAGCAATCAGTGGAGTTGTGGGGGCTTTGGTTGGTGTATTGGGGACAATACCAGGTCAGTTTACACTGATCACCACCTCAGCAATTATGGCGACTACTGCCATTATGCAGTTAGCTACATCCACTCCTATGGTTGCCTCAGCCTTTTCTAGTATCTCAGCAGCAGCTGGATCAGCAATGGCCCTACTCAATTCTGTTGTGCAGTCAGCAATGACTCAAGCTGTAGCAATAATGCGCTCAAGCATGCAACAGATGGTGTCTGTGGTCATGCAATCAGCAACTCAGATGACACAAGCTGGCCAACAGGCAGGCCGTGGGGTTTCTAACGGAATTACTAACGGTATTCGTTCAGGAATTGGATCAGCAACAGCTGCAATGTCAGCTATGCTAAGCTCAATCCGCTCTACAGCTATGTCAGGCGTAAGCTCTATGCGATACGCAGGGAGCATGATTGGCCAAGGTTTGGCACAAGGTATGTATTCAGCACTTGGAGCTGTCACGGAGGCAGCTAATGCGCTTGTCGCTCAGGCTGAGAGGGCAGCACAGGCCAAGGCTAAAATCCACAGCCCATCACGATTATTTAGAGACAATGTAGGTAGATACATTGCTCAAGGTATTGCTGTAGGTATTGAACAGAATAGCTCTGATGTGGTTGATAGTCTGGCATACGTTCAGAAAGAGATGTCAGCGTTCAAATTTGGCGCTGAGGACTTGCTAGGTTTAGGAAAACATACTGTATCTAGTCAGTTTAGACTCAAATCACTTACAGAACGAGCAGAAACAAGTCAAATCGAGGTTATTCGTGACCAAGCTGACAAAGTCCTAACCAGAGCTCTTGAAGTGGCTGAGGAGGCTGTCAAGCGCCCTGTAAACATGGTGCTAGATGACGGTACTCTGGTTGCTAAAATTGGAGACCCAATGACTAACTATCAAAATGATAAGTTAATGATTGATAACATGATGAGAGGTATTATCTAATGAATAATGACACAATCACAATCAATGGATTTGACCTCTCTGAGGTTATTGACATTATAGACATCATCCGTCCAGTAGGAAATGAGCGCCACGTTGTCACAAATGACGCTCCACTTGTCGGAGTTAATCTCCAAGAAGTGCGAACAGGCGCCAAAACCATCAAAGTCAAGTTTGCTATGCAATATGGAAACGGCATGACACTTGAAACAGCTAAGCACAAACTAGCTGGCATTTTTAACACCTCAGAGGCTGTCAAAATCGTCATTTCAGACGAGCCTGACAAGTATTACATGGGTCTAGTATCTGGTTCTGTGGATATAGAAAACATTACTAGATGGTTCCAAAAGGGCAGTTTTGACCTGATTATCCCTGACGGAGTAGCTCACGGCTCAACCTATAAGCGTTTTGATAACGGACAAGAGCAACCTGACAAGGTTGTTTTTAATTTGGTCAATAATGGCAACGTCCCAGCCTTTCCTGTTGTTACGGTTAAGAATAACGCTGAGAACGGCTATATCGGTCTCGTCAATACTAGCGGAGCTTTTGAAGTTGGAGACCGTGAGGAAGCCGATACAGGCATAGTCAAACGCTCTGAGGTCTTGATTGATTTTAGAGGTGATAGGATTTCAGACGGTTTTGCAAGAGCCACTAAAAACAAGGCTGTGACTAACGATAATAGCGAGAACGTGGTAGGGACGGCTGAGCTAACGACATTGTGGGATAAGAAACACATTAGACTCAGAGATCAAACTACATCTGGAAAATATGGGAACTATGCTACATCTCTTTCATGGGACATACCTACAGATAGTTCTGGAGCTGTCGGCTCTCTTGATGACTACATCATAGGTAGACAGATATTCGTATCTAATGCAGCTAATCAATATGGTTTTATCAAGATTACAGTATCAGACACAAATGGTCAGTTTTTGTACGGTATTGAAACATTCAAACGGACAAAAGGACAAGACTGTGAGTTTAATGTATTTGGATCTGATGGCAAGAATAGCTATTACTTTCTTAAATGCTTGAATTTTACAGGTATATCAGATAGCAAACTAAACCCATTCACATCCTCAAGAGGACAATTTGAAATAAAGCGCAACGATGACAGGGTTCATGTCTATTATCAAGGTTCTGTTTACAGCTTTATCATTCCTGAAATAAAAAGCAGAAAGTCAGCCAAAATTCATGTCATGCTTGGAGCCTATCATGATAAACCTATGGTTACTCACATGTACATAGATGAACTGCTATACCGTAAGGACTTTGTCCCAGCAATAGGAGATGTGCCGAACCGCTATCCAATCGGTTCAAATGTTGTGCTAAATAGCGAGAATGACACTGTCACAGTGGACGGTCTTGAGAAGATTGTAGACGTCGTAGATGGTTCAAGCTTCTTGACTATCCCGCCTGGAAACAGTCAGCTTGAGGTCTATTGCTCAAGTTGGGTCAAGACCAAGCCAACTGTAAAAGTAGAATTTAAAGAAAGGTACTTATAGCTATGTTATTGACTATCCATGACTCGAATTTGAGAAAAGTGGCTTTTATCGACAATGACAAACAGGATACATTGAACTATTTCAATGACATCTGGACAAGATACCTGGAAACTGGTTCTAGTACCTTTGATTTTACAGTCTTTAAAAAGGCAATTATCTCAGATGTAGGCAAAAAGAGGGCCTATAACTCTCTCAATGAGAAAGCCTTTGTTTCATTCAGATATAAGGGCAGAACTTACCTGCATACAATCCGAAAAATTGAGGAAAATGAGAAAGTTATTAAGTGTTATAGTATCAACCTAAACCTTGAGCTGATCAATGAGTACTCTATCCCTTACAAATCGCCTAAGGCTATGAGCTTTAAGGAATTTTGTGAGGAGATGGACTTGCTCAACTATACTTTCTTAAAAATTGGTATCAATGAGGTTGCTAATAAGAAAATATCCGCAGAGTGGGAGGGTACAGACACCAAACTTAACAGACTACTCAGCCTAGCTAAGAAATTTGGCGCAGAAATTGAGTTTGACACAAGGTTGAATGCTGATAGTTCTATCAAGTCATTTACAGTCAATGTCTATCATGAGCACGACGATAGCCACCAGGGAGTAGGTCAAATTAGCCCCAAAATCTTGAAGTATGGGAAAAACCTCAAGACAATCACTAGGACGATTGACAAAACTGGGATCTATAACACGGTTGTCCCTACGGGTAAGGATGATAAAGGCAACGTAGTTGATATTAGAGACCTTGGAGCTTGGTCTGTCAATAATGCAAAGGGAGAACGTGAGTTTTACCAGTCAGGGGCTGCTCTATATGCCCCTCTCTCTATGCAGATGTATCCAAGCACTTTCACACATTCAACAGGCGACCGTGACCAGTGGACTCGTAAGGACATGACTGTAGAGAGTTCAAATCCTGAGGTCATCCGTTCGACGGCTTACCGTGAGCTCAAAAAGAACTGTTACCCAGCAGTTACTTACGAGGCTGAGGGTTTTGCGGATCTTGAAATAGGAGACACGGTAAAAATCTATGATGACGGCTTTAACCCTACTCTCTTGCTTGAGATGAGAGTATCTGAGCAAGTCATCAGCTTTACCAATCCGAAGAATAACAAGACCACTTTCTCAAATGCCAAAGCGCTTGAAAATCGTCTATCTCAAGGCATTCAGCAACAGCTAGACAGGATGATAGAAGACGCTAAGCCTTATACTATCAAGCTAGCCACTGATAACGGTATAGCCTTTAAGAACGGTCAAGGTCAGACCATTGTGACCCCTACTCTTATGCGAGGTAACAAGGTCATCAATAGCGGCTGGCGTTGGGTTGTGGATGGTGTAATCAAGGCTACAAGCTCTAGTTACATTGTGAGGGCTGCCGACATCAACCAAAAGATGGTTTTGACTGTTTCTGCATGGGTTGATAACAAAGAGGTAGCGTCTGAGCAGTTGACGCTTATCAATACGTCTGATGGAACGGCAGGAAAGACTCAGTACTTGCATAGAGCTTGGGCCAATTCAGAGGACGGACGTGATGGGTTCAGTACGTCATCAAGTGCCAACAGGCGCTATTTTGGGACGTACACAGATTTCACAGAGGCGGACAGTCAGGATCCTACAAGATACAACTGGACAGCTCTTTTCGATAATGTAAAAGGCGGAAATCGTAACTATTTCAAAAATGGCCGAACTCAGCAAATCAACACTGAAAGTAGTGAAACGTATGACATGCGGACTTTCATTTTTGACGATTTTTGGAAAAATCCAGATAGGCTGAAACCGAATTATGTGCGTGTAGCATTTGAAATTAGCTTATCTCCAGCTCTAGCAGAAGATACACAGGCTAATGTGCATTTTTCGGCTAGCCCCTGGTACAAAAATCAAATCATCCTCAAAGCTGGAGTCACTACTCCTCAAAGTTTTGAGTTTACTATTGACCTCTCAAACGCCTCAGAAACTTACAAAACAGATAATGTTTTCATTCGTTTTGGTACAGCTCATGGATTTCCTGCTAATCAGACGGTCACGCTTGAAAATGCCATGCTAGCCGTGGGAACTAATTTTCTCGGTTACGTGAAAGCTATCGAGGATGTAGAGACTGACATCAACTCTAAAGCCGACCAAGGGCTAACTCAGGAACAGTTGAACGCTCTCAATGAAAAGGCTGGAGTTATTCAAGCTGAGCTTGAGGCTAAGGCTAGCGCTGATACGCTTGATAACTGGATAAAGGCTTACAAGGACTTTGTCAATGCAAATGAGACCGCAAGGGTGCAAGCTGAGAAAGATTTGATTTCAGCTAGTCAGCGTGTCTCAAGTATTGCTAAGGATCTTGGAGAATTGTCTGACCGTTGGAATTTCATTGATACTTACATGAGCTCTAGCAATGAGGGTCTTGTCATTGGCAAGAATGACGGTAGCTCTAGCATGCTATTTAGTCCAAGTGGACGGATTTCAATGTATTCTGCAGGGGTTGAGGTTATGTATATTTCTCAAGGTGTTATCCACATTGAGAATGGTATCTTTTCTAAGACCATTCAAATTGGAAGGTACCGTGAGGAACAGTATCATATTAACCCTGACATGAACGTCATCCGTTACGTTGGATAGAAAGGAGTAAAATGGCAAAGTTTAGTAATTCAAGTGGGAGCTTATATCTTAATCTGTATGTAAACCAAGGATCTCAGAGTATCACGGATAACACCTCAACCGTCAACTGGCGGATGACAGTTAGCCGTACAGGCGCCTACTATACTCATAACCATCAAGGAGATAGTACGCTGTCTCTTAATCTGGATGGCAGTAACGTGCATTACAGCTATCCGACGTGGGAGACATCAGGCGAGGAGTACACGCTTGCTAGTGGCTCAAGTACAATCAGCCACAATGCAGATGGGACTAAAACGCTCCCTATTTCTTGTACGTTCAATCCTAACAATGGCTTGCATGGGACTATCACAGTATCAGCAAGCCTTAGCCTGACGACTATACCACGTTCAAGCTCTGTAAGTGTGAGCGCTGGAGTTATTGGTAGTTCGGTTACTATCAATATTAGCCGTCAAAGTTCAAGTTTCAAGCATACAGTGCGCTATTCATGGGCTGGAAAGTCAGGAACGATTGCAAGTAATGTGGGCACATCCACAAGCTGGACGATCCCTCTTGACTTTGCCAATGACATTCCCAACTCAGCAAGTGGGACTGGGACAGTCTATGTAGATACCTACTCAGGCTCTACCAAGACTGGAACACAGTCCACTACATTCACGGCAAGCGTACCAGCAAATGTAAAACCCACATTTACAGGAGTTTCCCTGTCTGACCTAAACGGTGCGGCTCAAAACCTCATCCCAAACGGAAACACGTTCATCCAGGTAATATCTAACATCAAAGTAGCATTTAATGGCGCAGTCGGCTCTTACGGCTCATCAATAACTGGATACTACGCTGAAATCGTTGGCAAGAACCAATCCACGAGTTCAAACGGCGGCAGTCTAGGCATCATGAACTATCACGGCACAATCAAAATCAGAGCGAGTGTCTCAGATAGCCGTGGCAGATGGTCGGATACTAAAGAGGTATCTGTAACCGTGCTTGAGTATTTTGCTCCAGCTTTAAGTTTTAGTATAGCCAGAACAGGCTCTACCTCTAGCACCTTGACCACTACAAGAAATGCCAAAATCGCTCCTTTGACTGTCTCAGGAAGTCAAAAGAACTCAATGACTTTGACATTCAAGGTTGCAAGGCTTGGGACTACCAACTTTCAAGTAGATACAGGACCAGCCACTGGATCCTGGACAAGTATCTCAAATCTAGTCAATTCTCAGGCTAATTTAGCTGGCAATTATCTAGCTAATCAGTCCTGGGTTGTCATTGGCACGGTTGAGGACAAATTCACTCGTACTGAGTTCATGGTCAACGTGCCAACAGAGAGCGTAGTCTTGTCTTATGACCGCTCAGGGGTTGGGGTCAACAAAATCAGAGAGCGTGGCGCTCTTGATGTTAAAGGGGACATCTACGCTAATGACCAGCCTATTCAACAGCACCAGCTGACACGTAATAACGGGATTTCTATTTTAACGAAAGAAAGTCTCGATAATGTCCTTAAAAATGGTATGTATTATAGTCACAGTGCACCTGATAGACCAAGAAATCAGAATGGCTGGTTATTGGTTCAAGTCTATGATGACGCTCAATATGTTGTGCAGACTTATTGGACGGCTACCACTGAAACAATGCTAGTAAGGTATAGAATGGACAACCGCTGGGGTGACTGGAAAGAGATTGCTACCAAGGATGACTTGCAGAGATACACTCAAGGAACACCTTGGCAAAATCTGCCTTTACAAAACGGATGGGTAAATCATCCTGATTACGACAAAGTTCAGTACTCAAAAACATTTGATGGAGTGGTTTACATCAGAGGCACGGCTTACAAAGGCAGAACAACAAAAGAGACAGTTATTGGTGTCTTACCTGTCGGTTTTAGACCTAAACAAACTATGTTTGTATCAGCTCTAAATAATAGCTATGGTATAGCTGTTTTAGGCATCTATCCGAGCGGTAACGTAGTCGTCAAGGGGAACGTTGACGCTACTTGGCTCAACTTTGACAATGTTGCATTCAAAATTTAAAGGAGAAAGCATGAAATTAGAATATGGCTCAAAATCACAAGAATATGACGCCAGCGGAACAGCGTCCACCACCAAAGTCACGCTGGTTAACTCAGACGGTGCTTATGTACCTGTCTTTTTGCCAGCTGACAAAATCGGTTTGTCAAATACAGAGCTTTTTGAGATGGCTCTTGAAGTTTTGTATCAGGAAAACTTCCCACAGCGTGCTGAAAACGAGAAATTCAACACGCTAGGTGAGAAAATTGCTGAGTATGACAAATTGATAGAGAAAGCTAATAAAACTATCGCAGCAATGGAGTCACAAATGGCCACCCAAAAAACACAGTCACAAATGGCTCAGGTTACGCTAATGAGCGTAATTTTCAAACTAAATGAAAAGGGGTTATTAACAGATGAAGACCTTGCTGAAACTGGTACCACTGAAACTCAGTGATTTTAAAGAAGAATTGAAAAGAGGAAAAGACATGATGATCAAATTATATGCAGTAAACGTAGTAGCTGGGACTTACCCATTCGCAAAAGTGCCTAAAGTGCTAAAGGCTAAGGTAAAACAACAAATCGCCCTCATGGTTGAAGACGACGAAATCCTAGCAGAGCTTACCAAAGAATAAAAGCGAGGTGATCGCTTGACTTTATCGGATTTAATTGCACACCTTGCTCCTACTGTTGGTGTTGTAGCTACTGGATGGTTTGGGATGAAAGCTAGCAAGTCGGCAAATTTAAACAAGGAACAGTTTAATGAGCTAAAAGATGAGTTGGGGACTATTCAAACATCTGTAAACAACATCAGAGAAGTTGGCGAGGATAACAATAAGAAAATTAGTGAGGTGAATAATAAGCTAATTGTACATGACGAGGCCCATCTGGTCACAATGTACCTAAGACTGGAGCGTGATATGACCTCTGCTATTCAGCGTGGTTATACCACAGTGCATGAGTCTGATATTATTCACAAAATGCACAAAAATTACAAGAAATTAGGCGGAAATGGGTACATTGATAGCCTATATAACAAATACAATATTTTAGAAGTGAGGAATTGAAATCATGAAAATCAACTGGAAACTACGCTTTAAGAATAAGGCGACTCTTGCTGCTATCTTTGCTACAGCAATCTTGCTAGCGCAACAATTAGGCTTTAAATTGCCTGACAACATCAATGAAGTAGCTAATACAGCTCTTACATTGCTTGTATTGATCGGGGTCGTTTCTGACCCTACTACATCAGGATTGTCTGACAGTTCGCAAGCTCTGGACTACGAAGCACCAAAGAAAGGATAAGATATGTCAAGTAAAACAGAAGTATTACAATTTGCTCACAACCTAGCAAATAGCGGAATGGGCGTGGACAACGACGGTGCGTATGGTACGCAATGCGCAGACCTGCCATGTTACATCATGCGCCAATTTTTCGACGTCAGCCTATATGGGAATGCCTATGACTTGCTCGCCTCAGCCGAAAGCCAAGGAGTAGATGTGCGTTATGACGTCGCTTATCCTGAGGCTGGCTGGATCTTTGTCAAGAGCTTTGTAGCTGGCGACGGTGTCAACTATGGCCATACAGGTCTTACTGTTGAAGATAGTGACGGCTTGACTGTCAAGACTATTGAGCAAAACATTGACGGAAACTGGGACTTTTTGGAAGTCGGTGGCCCTGCTCGTTATCATGAGCAAACAGTTGGGGAAATCGTTGGTTATATCGTGCCACCTTACGAGGACGGCACGGATGACATCTCAGAAGTTGAGACAGAGCCAACAACTGACGAGATTACACTTGAGGAAGAAGACGGTACATTTACAGTCGGTGAGGCTCATATCAATGTACGACGTGCTCCAAACCTAACAAGTGATGTCGTGGCAGTTTATGAACCAGGAGAGACCGTTCAATACGACTCTAAAGGCTCAGCTAATGGCTACCGTTGGATCAGTTTTGTAGGCGCCTCTGGCAGCCGAAACTATATGGCTATCGGACAAACTGACGAGGCTGGAAATCGTATCACTCTATGGGGTACTATAGACTAAATTAAATTTACTAGAAAGCAAAATAGATTACACTAAAACCGCAGGCTGTTTGGCTTGCGGTTTTTTTGTTTACTCTGGAAGTACTTTTTATCAATAATTTTACTATCCTTTATTGAAATGTTAGTGGTTTTGCTTATCATCAGCGTTCTTCTCTTGCTCTTTGTACCCAATTTGACCAAGCAAAAGGATGCCGTAGATGATAAAGGAAAAGCTGCTGTTGTCAAGGTCGTAGAAAGCCAGGCAGAACTTTATCGTTTGGATAAAAATGATGATGCCAGCCTCAGCAAATTACAAGCGGACGGTCGTATCACGGCTGAGCAAGCTAAAGCTTACAAAGACTACCATGCAAAACAAAAAACCAGTCAAACTGTTGCAGATTAAGGCCTTTACTATACTGGAAAGTCTCTTAGTTTTGGGACTTGTGAGTATCCTTGGTTTAGGCTTGTCTGGCTCTGTCCAGTCCAGTTTTGCAGCGGTAGAGGAGCAGATTTTCTTTATGGAGTTTGAAGAACTCTATCGGGAAACGCAAAAACGCAGTGTAGCCAGTCAGCAAAAGACCAGTCTGAACTTAGATGGACAGACGATCAGTAACGGCAGTCAAAACTTGACCGTTCCTAAAGGGATTCAGGCACCATCAGGACAAAGCATTATATTTGACCGAGCTGGGGGCAATTCGTCCCTGGCTAAGGTTGAATTTCAGACCAGCAAAGGAGCGATTCGCTATCAATTATATCTAGGAAATGGAAAAATTAAACGCATTAAGGAAACAAAAAATTAAGGCAGTGATTTTACTGGAAGCGGTAGTTGCTCTAGCCGTTTTTGCCAGCATTGCGACCCTTCTTTTGGGACAAATCCAGAAAAATAGGCAGGAAGAGGCAGAAATCTTGCAAAAGGAAGAAGTCTTACGTGTAGCTAAGATGGCTCTGCAGACAGGTCAAAATCAGGTAAACATAAATGGAGTGGAGATTCAGGTGTTTGCTAGTGAAAAGGGATTGGAGGTCTACCATGGTTCAGAGAAGTTGCTGTATCTTAAAGAGCAGTAAGGTAAGAGCGTTCACTCTATTAGAATCTCTGATTGCCCTTATCGTCATTAGCGGAGGCTTGCTCCTTTTTCAAGCTATGAGTCAGCTCCTCATTTCAGAAGTTCGTTACCAGCAGCAAAGCGAGCAAAAAGAGTGGCTCTTGTTTGTGGATCAACTGGAGGCAGAGTTAGATCGTTCGCAGTTTGAAAAGGTGGAAGCCAATCACCTCTATGTGAAGCAAGATGGCAAGGATATCGCTATGGGCAAGTCCAAATCAGATGATTTTCGGAAGACCGATACCAGCGGACGGGGCTACCAACCTATGGTTTATGGACTTAAATCAGCACAAATTACAGAGGAAAATCAATTGGTTCGCTTCCGTTTCCAGTTTCAAAAAGGCTTAGAAAGGGAGTTCATCTATCGTGTGGAAAAAACAAAAAGTTAAGGCAGGCGTTCTTTTATATGCAGTCACCATGGCAGCTATTTTTAGCCTTTTGTTGCAGTTTTATTTAAATCGGCAAGTCGCCCATCACAAAGACTTTGCCCTAAACAAAGAAAAGTTGGCAGCTTTTGCCATGGCCAAGCGAAGTAAGGATAAGGCTGAGCAAGAAAGTGGGGAACGAGTCTTTAACCTAGGAAAAGTCAGGTATCAAAATACGAAAACAGGTTTTGCAACAAGTGTTCGTATGAATAAGGGCAACTATGAATTTCTCTTTTCTCCGATGAAAACCCAAGAAAAGAAAACAGCTAAAAAGGAAGAGGTAGCGACTGATTCAAGCAATCAAGCAGGGAAGAAAAGCCTGAAAAGAAAGATAATTCCTAGTCAATTCAACTACTTTGTGCTAAACTAAAAACATGAAACACGATTTTAACCACAAAGCAGAAACCTTTGATTCCCCTAAAAATATCTTCCTTGCAAATTTGGTTTGTCAAGCAGTCGAGAAACAGATTGCTCTTTTATCAGACAAAGAAATACTGGACTTTGGTGGTGGGACGGGTCTATTAGCTTTGCCCCTGGCTCAGCAGGCTAAGTCTGTCACTCTTGTAGACATCTCTGAGAGAATGCTGGAGCAAGCTCGTTTGAAAGCAGATCAGCAAGAAATCAAGAATATCCAGTTTTTGGAGCAGGATTTACTAGTAAATCCCTTGGAGCAGCAATTTGACCTGATTGTTGTCAGTCGGGTTCTTCATCATATGCCTGATATAGATGCGACTCTTGCCATGTTTCACCATCACCTTAGGGAGAATGGACAGGTCTTCATTGCTGATTTTACTAAGATAGAGCCTAACCATCATGGTTTTGATTTAGCTGAACTGGAAACCAAGCTCGCTCAGAATGGTTTTTCAAGCATTGGCAGTCAGATCCTCTATAGTGCAGAAGATCTTTTCCTCGGAAATTACGCAGAACTCTTTTTAACAGTAGCCCAAAAATCACTCGCTGACTAAAGCAGTGATTTTTTCTCTTCAGATGGAAAAAAGGAGGGAAATTTGATAAGATAGTAATATGGATTTTGAAAAAATTGAACAAGCTTATACGTATTTACTAGAGAATGTCCAAGTCATCCAAAGTGATTTGGCGACCAACTTTTATGACGCCTTGGTAGAGCAAAATAGTATCTACCTAGATGGCGAGACCGAACTAGAGCAGGTCAAGGAGAACAATCAAGCCCTTAAGCGTTTAGCGCTTCGCAAAGAAGAATGGCTCAAGACCTATCAGTTTCTCTTGATGAAGGCAGGACAAACGGAGCCTTTACAGGCCAATCACCAGTTTACACCAGATGCTATTGCCCTTCTCTTGGTACTCATTGTGGAAGAGTTGTTTGAACAAGAGGAAATTAGCATCCTCGAAATAGGCTCTGGTATGGGGATTTTGGGGGCTACTTTCTTGACTTCTCTTGCTAAAAAAGTAGATTACTTGGGAATCGAAGTGGATGACTTGCTGATTGATTTGGCAGCCAGTATGGCAGATGTGATTGGCTTGCAAGCTGGTTTTGTCCAAGGAGACGCCGTTCGTCCGCAAATGCTTAAAGAAAGCGACGTGGTCATCAGCGACTTGCCTGTAGGCTATTACCCAGACAATGCCATCGCTTCTCGCTATCAAGTGGCTTCTAGTCAAGAGTATACCTATGCCCACCATTTGCTAATGGAACAAGGCCTCAAGTACCTTAAGTCAGATGGCTATGCAATTTTTCTAGCTCCGAGTGATTTATTGACCAGTCCTCAAAGTGATTTATTAAAAGGGTGGCTCAAAGACGAAGTGAGTCTGGCTGCTATCATCGCTCTGCCAGAGGATATTTTCTCAACTGCAAGCCAAGCTAAAAGTATTTTTGTCTTACAGAAGAAAATAGACAAGGAAATAGAACCCTTTGTCTACCCTCTTACTAGCTTGCAAGATCCGTCAGTTTTGTTGACCTTTAAAGAAAATTTTCAAAATTGGAGCAAAGGTACTGAAATATAAAAGAGATTTTGTTATAATAGATGAAAACGCTTAAAAAGAGGTATCATCTTATGACAAAAACAATTGCAATCAATGCAGGAAGCTCAAGCTTGAAATGGCAACTTTATCAAATGCCTGAGGAAAAAGTTTTGGCTAAAGGCTTGATTGAACGTATTGGATTGAAAGATTCCATTTCAACAGTAAAATTTGACGACCGTTCTGAAAAACAAATTCTTGATATTGAAGATCACACACAAGCCGTTAAAATTTTATTGGATGATTTGATTCGTTTCGATATCATCAAATCTTATGATGAGATTACAGGTGTTGGGCACCGCGTTGTAGCTGGTGGTGAATACTTCAAGGAATCAACGGTCGTTGAGGGCGATGTTTTAGAGAAAGTCGAAGAG
The DNA here is from genome assembly GCF_026782085.1 of Streptococcus oralis. GTDB lineage: Bacteria > Bacillota > Bacilli > Lactobacillales > Streptococcaceae > Streptococcus > Streptococcus oralis_DA. The sequence continues at coordinate 16,399 of NZ_JAKUVW010000003.1, read as the reverse complement.
TTGGGACTTTTAGCTCCTCTTCACAATCCAGCTAACGCAGCTGGAATTCGCGCATTTAAGGAATTGCTTCCAGATATTACCAGTGTTGTCGTATTTGATACCTCATTCCACACAAGCATGCCAGAGAAGGCTTACCGCTATCCTCTACCAACTAAGTATTACACTGAGAACAAGGTTCGTAAATACGGAGCCCACGGGACAAGTCACCAGTTTGTCGCAGGAGAAGCAGCGAAACTTTTGGGCCGTCCTCTAGAAGATTTGAAATTGATTACCTGCCATATTGGTAACGGGGCTTCTATCACAGCTGTTAAGGGTGGGAAGTCTGTGGATACTTCTATGGGATTCACACCACTCGGCGGTGTGATGATGGGAACTCGTACAGGAGATATTGATCCTGCTATCATCCCTTATCTCATGCAATATACAGAGGATTTCAATACCCCTGAAGATATTAGTCGCGTTCTCAATCGTGAATCAGGGCTCATGGGAGTTTCTGGTCAGTCAAGCGATATGCGTGATGTGATTGCTGCCATGGAAGCAGGAGACCATGATGCGACTTTGGCTTATGAAATGTATGTCGATCGTATTCAAAAACATATCGGTCAATACCTTGCAGTCCTAAATGGAGCAGATGCGATTATCTTCACAGCAGGGATCGGTGAAAATGCAGCTTTGGTTCGTGAGGATGTCATTTCAGGTATCTCTTGGTTTGGTTGTGATGTGGATCCAGAAAAGAACGTCTTTGGCGTAACGGGAGACATCTCAACTGACGCAGCGAAAATCCGTGTCTTGGTTATTCCAACAGATGAAGAATTGGTGATTGCACGCGATGTTGAGCGCTTGAAAAAATAAGTAAATACACGTAAAATTTGATTGTAAAAAGAAGTTGGGAAAGAGATTTTCCAGCTTTTTTTATGTAGAAAATGTCTAAAACCTTGCTGTTATTGGCTTTTTCAAAAAATATGGTATAATAGTAGTAATTTAATAGATGGAGTTGAGTTTTGAAGAAAAGCTTTCGTGTAAAAAGAGAGAAAGATTTTAAGGCGATTTTCAAGGACGGAACAAGTTTTGCCAATCGAAAATTTGTTGTCTACCAATTGGAAAACCAGCAAAACCATTTTCGAGTAGGACTGTCCGTCAGCAAAAAGCTGGGGAATGCAGTTACCAGAAATCAAATTAAAAGACGAATCCGGCACATTCTACAAAGTGTAAAAGGGAGTTTAGTAGAGCATGTTGATTTTGTCGTGATTGCCCGAAAAGGGGTGGAAACCTTGGAATATGCAGAGATGGAGAAAAACCTACTCCACGTATTAAAGTTATCAAAGATTTACCAGGAAGGAAATGGGAGTGAAAAAGAAACTACAGTTGACTAGTTTGTTGGGCTTGCCCTTGGTTATCATGACAGCCTGTGCAACAAATGGTACAGCTAGCGATATAACAGCAGATTCGACAGACTTTTGGAGCAAATTCGTTTATTTTTTTGCTGAAATTATCCGCTTTTTGTCCTTTGACATTAGTATCGGAGTGGGGATTATCCTCTTCACAATCTTGATTCGGACGATTTTATTGCCGGTCTTTCAGACACAGATGGTTGCCTCTAGAAAAATGCAAGAGGCTCAACCACGCATCAAGGCTTTGCGAGAGCAATATCCGGGTCGTGATATGGAAAGTAGAACCAAGCTAGACCAGGAGATGCGTAAGGTTTATAAAGAGTTAGGAATCAAGCATTCATCCTCTCTCTGGCCAATTTTAATACAAATGCCGGTTCTCTTGGCGCTCTTTCAAGCCTTGAGTCGAGTAGACTTTTTGAAAACAGGTCACTTTTTATGGATTAATTTGGGAGGAGTAGATACAAGTTTTGTCCTTCCGATTTTGGCGGCAGTCTTTACCTTCTTGAGTAGCTGGTTATCGAATAAAGCTTTGTCCGAAAAAAGTGGAGCCACGACAGGGATGATGTATGGTATGCCCGTATTGATCTTTGTTTTTGCCATCTCCGCCCCAAGTGGTGTAGCCTTGTACTGGGCTGTATCCAATGCTTACCAAGTTCTGCAAACCTATTTCTTGAACAATCCTTTCAAGATTATTGCTGAAAGAGAAGCAGTGGCGCAAGCAGAAAAAGATTTAGAAGGCAAGAAGAGAAGAGCCTTGAAAAAAGCACAGAAAAAGAAAAAATAAGGAGGAATCTGGTAATGGTATTATTTACAGGTTCAACGGTTGAAGAAGCAATCCAAAAAGGATTGAAAGAATTAGACATTCCAAGAATGAAGGCCCACATCAAGGTCGTTTCGAAAGAGAAAAAAGGATTCTTAGGCTTGTTTGGTAAGAAGCCAGCTCAAGTTGATATCGAAGCGATTAGTGAAACGACAGTGATCAAAGCCAATCAGCAGGCCATTAAAGGGGTTCCAAAAGAAGTTAATGAAAAAAATGAACCCGTGAAAACAGTAAGTGAAGCAACTGTTGATTTGGGGCATGTAGTGGAAGCGATTAAGAAGATTGAAGAAGAAGGTCAAGGTGTCTCTGAAGAGGTCAAGGCTGAAATCCTGAAAAATGAAAAACATGCCAGCACGATTTTGGAAGAAACAGGTCATATTTCAATTTTAAATGAATTGGAACCAGAGGATACTGCCGAGGAAGTGGGCTCTGCTCCAGAAAAAGAAACTGAAAGGCAGGAAGCAACAAGCCAATCTTTAGAAGATTTAGGCTTGAAAGTAGAACCAAGTTATGACATCGAACAAGTGGCAACTGAAGTAGCTAGCTACGTTCAAACCATTGTAGATGATATGGATGTTGAAGGGACGATTTCAAGCGACTACAATCGCCGCACCATTAATCTTCAAATTGACACTAATGAACCAGGCCGTATTATTGGCTACCACGGAAAAGTCTTGAAAGCTCTTCAGTTGTTAGCGCAAAATTACCTTTACAACCGCTATTCAAGAACCTTCTACATCACAATCAATGTCAATGATTACGTTGAGCACCGTGCAGAAGTCTTGCAAACCTATGCTCAAAAATTGGCGACTCGCGTTTTAGAAGAAGGACGTAGCCAACAAACAGATCCAATGTCAAATAGCGAACGCAAGATAATCCATCGCATTATTTCACGCATGGATGGCGTGACGAGTTACTCTGAGGGTGACGAACCAAATCGCTATGTTGTCGTAGATGCAGAATAAGCAAAGCAAAATCAGGTTTGTCCTGATTTTTTGCTAGGAAAGGAAAGATTCAGATATGCTGAAAGCAGTTAGAGAATACCTATCATTTGCAGGTGTCCAGTACCGTAATCCAGATAAAGCTGGCGATGAAAGAGAAAAGATGCTGGAATTACGGAAAAGGGGTCAAGAGGCTCGGAAGTCTTTTACAGAACTGGCCAAAACCTTTCAAGCTAGTCATCCAGAATGGCAACTGCAACAGACTAGTCAGTGGATGAACCAAGCGCAACGCTTGCGGCCACATTTCTGGGCCTATCTACAGAGAGATGGTCAAGTGACAGAACCTATGATGGCTCTTCGTTTATATGGAACACCTGCCAATTATGGGATTTCTTTGGAAGTCAGTTTCATCGAGCGTAAGAAAGATGAGCAGACTTTAGACAAGCAAGCCAAGGTTTTAGAACTTCCAGCGGTAGAAGGAATTTATTATTTAGTCTATTCAAATGGGGAAAGTCATAAGGTGGAGGCTACTGAGGAGAATCGTCGTACTTTACGCGAGAAGCTGAGAAGTCAGGAAGTCCGTAAAGTTTTGGTTAAGGCAGATGTTTCCTTCATTGCAAATCAGTCAGTAGAAGCGATATTGGAGAAGCTAGAAGAGGCTTATGCGCGCTTGCTTCCGTACTATGAAGTGACGAGGGGATAGACAAATCAAATGTGTTAGATGAACACAAATTGTTTTATTGCTATTCTATGCATTTTTTCATATAATAGTAAAATAGGATGTGTGATTTATTAATCACCTCAAAGAGAAAGGAAATTCTATGTCAAATCTATCTGTTAATGCAATTCGTTTTCTAGGTATTGACGCCATCAACAAAGCAAACTCAGGTCACCCAGGGGTGGTTATGGGGGCTGCTCCTATGGCCTATAGCCTCTTTACAAAGCAACTTCGTATCAATCCAGCTCAACCAAACTGGATCAACCGCGATCGCTTTATTCTTTCAGCAGGACACGGCTCTATGCTTCTCTATGCCCTTCTTCACCTTTCTGGTTTTGAAGATGTTAGCATGGATGAAGTCAAGAACTTCCGCCAATGGGGTTCCAAAACACCAGGTCACCCAGAATTTGGTCATACAGCAGGGGTTGACGCTACAACTGGTCCTCTAGGACAAGGGATTTCTACTGCTACTGGTTTTGCCCAAGCAGAACGTTTCCTTGCAGCCAAATATAACCGCGAAGGCTTCAATATCTTTGACCACTATACTTATGTGATCTGTGGAGATGGAGATTTGATGGAAGGTGTCTCAAGTGAGGCGGCTTCATATGCAGGCTTGCAAAAACTTGACAAGTTGGTGGTTCTTTATGATTCAAATGACATCAACTTGGATGGTGAGACAAAGGATTCCTTTACAGAAAGTGTTCGTGACCGTTACAATGCCTACGGTTGGCATACAGCCTTGGTTGAAGATGGAACAGACTTGGAAGCAATCCATGCGGCTATTGAAGCAGCTAAATCTTCAGGCAAACCATCTTTGATTGAAGTGAAGACTGTTATTGGATACGGTTCTCCAAACAAACAAGGAACTAATGCTGTACACGGTGCTCCTCTTGGAGCAGATGAAACTGCGGCGACTCGTCAAGCCCTCGGTTGGGACTATGAACCATTTGAAATCCCAGAACAAGTTTATGCTGATTTCAAAGAAAATGTTGCAGATCGTGGCGCATCAGCTTATCAAGCTTGGACTAAATTAGTTACTGACTATAAAGAAGCGCATCCAGAACTGGCTGCAGAAGTAGAAGCCATCATTGACGGACGTGATCCAGTTGAAGTGACTCCAGCAGACTTCCCAGCCTTAGAAAATGGCTTCTCTCAAGCAACTCGTAATTCAAGTCAAGATGCTTTGAACGTTGTAGCTGCTAAATTGCCAACCTTCCTAGGTGGTTCAGCTGACCTTGCTCACTCAAACATGACTTATATTAAGACTGATGGACTTCAAGACGATGCTAATCGCTTGAACCGCAACATTCAGTTTGGTGTTCGTGAATTTGCAATGGGAACGATCTTGAACGGGATGGCCCTTCACGGTGGACTTCGTGTATACGGTGGTACTTTCTTCGTCTTCTCTGACTATGTGAAAGCAGCTGTCCGCTTATCAGCCTTGCAAGGACTTCCTGTGACTTATGTCTTTACCCACGATTCTATTGCAGTTGGTGAAGATGGTCCAACTCACGAACCAGTTGAACACTTAGCAGGTCTCCGTGCTATGCCAAATCTGAATGTTTTCCGCCCAGCAGATGCGCGTGAAACTCAAGCGGCTTGGTACCTTGCCGTGACAAGCGAAAAAACACCAACTGCCCTTGTCTTGACACGTCAAAATTTGACTGTCGAAGAGGGAACAGACTTTGACAAAGTTGCTAAAGGTGCCTATGTCGTCTATGAAAATGCAGCAGACTTTGATACGATTTTGATTGCAACAGGTTCAGAGGTGAATTTGGCGGTCGCAGCTGCCAAAGAATTGGCTAGTCAAGGTGTAAAAGTCCGTGTAGTCAGCATGCCATCAACAGATGTCTTTGACGCACAAGATGCAGCTTACAAGGAAGAAATCCTTCCAAATGCAGTTCGCCGTCGTGTTGCAGTCGAAATGGGTGCAACTCAAAACTGGTACAAGTATGTTGGTCTTGATGGTGCCGTTCTCGGTATTGATACCTTTGGAGCATCTGCCCCAGCACCAAAAGTATTGGCAGAGTACGGATTTACAGTTGAAAATCTAGTCAAAGTCGTTCAAAACTTGAAATAATCACAAAAATCAGAGTGAAAACTCTGATTTTTTATAACCATAAAAACAAGGCACAATCTTGTAAAAGTAGCTGAAATTTGATATAGTAGTCCTATGTAAAACACAAAGGAGAAAACAATGAATCCAAATATTACTTTCTTAATCATGCTTGTAGGTATGTTTGCCTTGATGTTCTTTATGCAACGTTCTCAAAAGAAACAAGCACAAAAGCGTATGGAAAGCTTGAACAAGCTTCAAAAAGGCTATGAAGTCATTACAATTGGTGGACTTTACGGAACAGTGGATGAAGTAGATACTGAGAAAGGTACAATCGTACTGGATGTAGATGGCGTTTATTTGACTTTTGAATTGGCTGCTATCAAGACCGTTTTGCCACTCAAAGAGGCTGTGACACCAGAAGGAACAGTTGTTGACGAAAGCGGAGCAATCGAAGAATAAAACGGGATCTGTCACTCCCGTTTTTCTATGAGATGAGAGGAAAAGGGATGAAAAAAATAGTATTTGTTTGCTTAGGAAATATCTGTCGTAGCCCCATGGCAGAGTTTGTGATGAAATCCATGACGAGCGATTACCACGTCGAAAGCCGGGCAACGTCATCATGGGAACATGGCAATCCGATTCATAAGGGAACGCAAGGGATTTTCCAGCAATATCAGATCCCGTATGATAAAGACAAAACATCGCTTCAGATTGGCAGGGAAGACTTTGAATCGTTTGATTACATTATCGGTATGGATGCTTCAAACGTTTCAGATCTGCGTAAAATGTGCCCTCAGGAACTACAGTACAAGATCTACTCTTTTGCATCTGAAAGTGTCCCAGATCCTTGGTATACAGGAGATTTTGAGGAAACCTATGCTCGTATCACAAGTGGATGTCAAAGCTGGCTAGATCGATTAGAAAATGAGAGTGACAATGGAAAAGCTTAAACAATTTTATGAGAAGTATAGAGTTTACCTAACTCGTCCTAGGTTAGAGCTCATTGCAGTAGTTGTAATAGTACTCTGTGCTCTTTCGGTATTTCTGCTAAATACGCCTAAAAAGGGTGTCCTGACACTTGATGGTGGAGCTCTTGTTTATGATGGCACCTTGGTACGAGGGAAAATGAATGGTCAAGGAACCTTGACCTTTGAAAATGGAGACCAATATACAGGTGATTTCAATAATGGAGCCTTTAATGGAAAAGGGACTTTCCAATCAAAAGCTGGCTGGAAATACGAAGGTGATTTTGTAAATGGCCAGGCTGAAGGTCAAGGGAAGTTGACGACAGAGCAAGAAGTTGTTTATGAAGGGACCTTTAAACAAGGCGTTTTTCAGCAAAAACAGTAGTCTCCAAGTTAGGAGACTATTTTTTAAAACCAGCAAGAAAGCGCTTTCTTTGTTTGGATTTGATAACTAACTATCAACTAGAAAAGCTTTGTGAAATAAAAAAAATTTCTCCATAATTTCACAATCATCCGGCCAAAACTCTATTGCATAGCTATATTGAGAAAAAAATCACAATCTCAGAAAAATTCTTTGTGAAATACTTATGAAACTGTTTACAAAGCATAAAAAAAGAGTTATAATAAACTTGTGAAAAAATTAACAAAGGATAACATCCTTAAAGGCTATGGAGGATAATATGGCTGATAAAAAAACAGTAACACCAGAGGAAAAACAACTTGCTGCTGAAAAGCATGTCGATGGTCTCGTGAAAAAAGCCTTGGTTGCGCTTGATGAAATGCGCAAGTTGAACCAAGAGCAAGTTGACTACATCGTGGCAAAAGCTTCGGTTGCAGCACTTGACGCGCACGGTATCCTTGCACAACATGCAGTTGAAGAAACTGGTCGTGGAGTATTTGAAGACAAGGCAACAAAGAATCTATTTGCCTGTGAGCACGTAGTGAACAATATGCGTGGAGTTAAAACAGTTGGAGTTATCGAAGATGATCCAATTACAGGTTTGACAAAGATTGCGGAGCCTGTCGGTGTAATCTGTGGTGTCACTCCGACAACAAACCCAACTTCAACAGCGATTTTCAAATCCTTGATTGCTTTGAAAACACGTAACCCAATCGTTTTTGCCTTCCACCCATCTGCTCAAGAATCATCAGCTCACGCAGCACAAATCGTTCGTGATGCAGCTATTGCGGCTGGAGCACCTGAAAACTGTGTTCAATGGATTACAGAACCATCTATGGAAGCAACTGGAGCGCTTATGAACCACGAAGGTGTTGCAACTATCCTTGCAACTGGTGGTAATGCCATGGTTAAAGCTGCATACTCATGTGGAAAACCAGCTCTTGGGGTAGGTGCCGGAAACGTTCCTGCCTATGTAGAAAAATCTGCTGACCTTCGTCAAGCTGCTCATGATATTGTTATGTCTAAGTCATTTGATAATGGGATGGTCTGTGCATCAGAACAAGCCGTTATCATTGATAAAGAAGTATATGACGAATTTGTAGAAGAATTCAAATCATATCACACTTACTTTGTAAACAAAAAAGAAAAAGCCCTTCTTGAAGAATTCTGTTTCGGTGTAAAAGCTAATAGCAAAAACTGTGCAGGTGCTAAACTAAATGCAAACATCGTTGGTAAACCAGCAGCATGGATTGCTGAACAAGCAGGATTTAGCGTTCCAGAAGGAACAAACATCTTGGCTGCAGAATGTGCAGAAGTAGGACCGAAAGAACCATTGACTCGTGAGAAATTGTCACCAGTTATTGCTGTCCTAAAAGCTGAAGACACAGAAGATGGTCTTACAAAAGCTCGTCAAATGGTTGAGTTTAACGGACTTGGTCACTCAGCAGCTATCCATACAAAAGACGAAGAGCTTGCTAAACGCTTTGGTACAGAAATCAAAGCTATGCGTATTATCTGGAACTCTCCATCTACTTTCGGTGGTATCGGTGACGTATACAATGCCTTCATTCCATCATTGACACTTGGATGTGGTTCATATGGACACAACTCAGTCGGTGATAACGTGAGTGCGATCAACCTTCTAAACATCAAGAAAGTAGGGAAACGTAGAAATAATATGCAGTGGTTTAAAGTTCCTTCAAAAATTTACTTCGAACGCAATTCTATCCAATACCTTCAAACATGTGAAGATATTGAACGCGTTATGATTGTTACAGACAAATCGATCGAAAAACTTGGTTTTGTTCAACGCATTATTGACCAATTGAACAAACGCAGCAACCGTGTAACTGTCCAAGTCTTCTCAGACGTTGAACCAGACCCAGATATCACAACTGTAGAACGTGGTACTGAAGTAATGAGAGCATTTGAACCAGACACAATCATCGCTCTTGGTGGTGGTTCTCCAATGGATGCAGCGAAAGTAATGTGGCTCTTCTACGAACAACCACAAATCGACTTCCGTGACTTGGTTCAAAAATTCATGGACATCCGTAAACGTGCCTTCCGCTTCCCATCACTTGGTAAAAAAGCGAAATACATAGGTATTCCAACAACTTCAGGTACAGGTTCAGAAGTAACACCATTTGCCGTTATCTCTGATAAGAAAAACAATCGTAAATACCCATTGGCTGACTACTCATTGACACCAACTATTGCGATTGTTGACCCTGCTTTGGTTGAGTCAGTTCCAGACTTCATCGCTGCGGATACAGGTATGGACGTCTTGACTCACGCGACTGAAGCTTACACTTCAAACTTCGCTAACGACTATACAGACGGTATCGCCCTTCAAACAATCAAACTTGTCTTTGAATGGTTGGAAAAATCTGTTAAGACAGCTGATCCAGAAGCTCGCGAAAAAATGCACAATGCATCTACAATGGCTGGTATGGCCTTTGCCAATGCCTTCCTTGGTATGAGCCACTCAATGGCCCACAAGATCGGTGCGGTTCACCATACTGTTCACGGACGTACAAACGCAATCTTGCTTCCATACGTTATCCGTTACAATGGTACTCGCCCATCTAAGACGACTACATGGCCTAAGTATAACTACTGGAAAGCTGACGAAAAATTCCAAGATATTGCTAGAATGCTTGGATTGCCTCACTCAACTCCAGAAGAAGCAGTTGAAGCATACGCTAAAGCTGTTTACGAACTTGGTGTTGCAGTAGGTATAAAGATGAACTTCAAGGATCAAGGAATCGATGAAAAAGCTTGGAAAGACAGCTTGCATGAAATTGCCTTGCTTGCTTATGAAGACCAATGTTCACCTGCTAACCCTCGCTTGCCAATGGTAGCTGACATGGAAGAAATCATGGCAGATGCTTACTATGGTTATGCAGAACGACCAGGACGTCGCAAATAATTGTTTATCAGCCTAGAGACAGGAGAAATCCTGTCTCTTTTTTGTAAACTCTGAAAGCGTTGAAATTGGAGTTTCACCTTGAAATGAAGAGAATATGCAGATATTATAAAAGATTCTAGAAATATGCTTTGAAAATAAAAGAATGAATGAATAAAAAGGGGGAGAAAAAGTAGAAAAGCAGGAGAGAAAATCAACGCCCATACTTGCAATTAAACTCAAATAGTTATATAATAGGTTTGTTGAAAGGTGATTTGTAGTGATTCAAGTTACTCTTTTCACAATAAAATTTTCATGATTTTCATAAGGAGGAAATCACTAATGGTAGTTAAAGTTGGTATTAACGGTTTCGGACGTATCGGTCGTCTTGCTTTCCGCCGTATCCAAAACGTAGAAGGTGTTGAAGTTACTCGCATCAACGACCTTACAGATCCAGTTATGCTTGCACACTTGTTGAAATACGACACAACTCAAGGTCGTTTCGACGGTACTGTAGAAGTTAAAGAAGGTGGATTCGAAGTTAACGGTAAATTCGTTAAAGTTTCTGCTGAACGTGATCCAGAACAAATCGACTGGGCTACTGACGGTGTAGAAATCGTTCTTGAAGCAACAGGTTTCTTTGCTAAGAAAGATGCAGCTGAAAAACACCTTAAAGGTGGAGCTAAGAAAGTTGTTATCACTGCTCCTGGTGGAAACGATGTTAAAACAATCGTATTCAACACTAACCACGACGTTCTTGACGGTACTGAAACAGTTATCTCAGGTGCTTCATGTACTACAAACTGCTTGGCTCCAATGGCTAAAGCTCTTCAAGACAACTTCGGTGTTGTAGAAGGATTGATGACTACTATCCACGCTTACACTGGTGACCAAATGATCCTTGACGGACCACACCGTGGTGGTGACCTTCGCCGTGCTCGCGCTGGTGCTGCAAACATCGTTCCTAACTCAACTGGTGCTGCTAAAGCTATCGGTCTTGTAATCCCAGAATTGAACGGTAAACTTGACGGATCTGCACAACGTGTTCCAACTCCAACTGGATCAGTTACTGAATTGGTAGCAGTTCTTGAAAAGAACGTTACTGTTGATGAAGTGAACGCAGCTATGAAAGCAGCTTCAAACGAATCATACGGTTACACAGAAGATCCAATCGTATCTTCAGATATCGTAGGTATGTCTTACGGTTCATTGTTTGACGCAACTCAAACTAAAGTTCTTGACGTTGACGGTAAACAATTGGTTAAAGTTGTATCATGGTACGACAATGAAATGTCATACACTGCACAACTTGTACGTACTCTTGAATACTTTGCAAAAATCGCTAAATAATTCTTGAGTCGATAAAAGCAAGGCCTTCTGGTCTTGCTTTTTTGTATAGCAAAATGGATGATAGTGTCATCCATTTTGTTTTAATTCTATTTCAAAAGTATCCGAGAGGGCAGTAAAACTCAATTGTTCTAAGGTGAGTGGATGAGTAAAGGAAAGTCGGAAGGCATGGAGCATGAGCCTGCTTACTTTTGAACTAGAGTTATAGAGAGGATCGCCCAGAATAGGGTGCTTATGATGAGAGAGGTGAATACGGATTTGATGTGTTCGACCGGTCTTTAGTTTGCAACGGACAAGGGTAGTCTTGTTTGGAAATTGCTTTAATCGACTGATATGTGTTTCAGCATATTGTCCATTTTTGGCATCGACTATTCTTTTTCTACGATCGTGTCGATCACGACCAATTTTATCTCGAAAGACAAGTTCTTTACTCTCTACTCGCCCTTCTATAAGTGCCCAGTAATCACGAGCGATTTCCTTTTTTTCCAACAAACGATTGAGGATGGGTAAGATAAAAGGATTTTTAGCAAAAAGTACTAAACCGCTTGTTTCCATATCCAGGCGATGAACGACATAGCAGATTTGACCAACGTAGGCAGAGACGTGATTGAGAAGGGCAATTTCACCAGGTTGATTTCCGTGAGTTTTCATTCCCTCTGGCTTGTTGACGATAATGAGATGTTGGTCTTGATAAACCTCTTGAACGAGGTCTGGATTGCCCCAAAGGATTTCCTTTGAGGGATAATCCTCCTCGTCAAAAGTCAACTGGCAAATGTCACCTGGTTTGACCATCTCGTTCCAGTGAACTTGTTTGTGGTTCATTAAGATGTTCTTCTTTATTCTCAAAAAATGGCGGATTTTTCTAGGGATGAGGAGTTGTTCCTCTAGAAATTGTTTGACCGTCATTTGAGGCAAGGATTCGGGTAATGTAAATGTGAATTGCATACAGATATTGTAACAAAAAAAGCCTTATTTGGATAGGGAGTAGCTAAATTCTTGAGTTCCTATGGTGAAGATGATAAAATAAACGCATGAAATTAGATAGATTATTTGAGAAGTTTCTTTCTCTCTTTAAAAAAGAAACGAATGAATCAGCGGAGTCTGATTCGACAAGCATACGTCGTTCGCGGAGCGATAGAAAAAAATTGTCCCAAGTAGGTCCAATTCGGAAATTTTGGCGTCGTTATCATCTGACAAAAATCGTCATCATTTTAGGGTTAAGTGCTGGTTTACTGGTAGGAACCTACTTATTTGCGATAGCCAAGTCTACCAATGTCAATGACTTGCAAAATGCCCTGAAAACGCGAACTCTGATTTTTGACCGCGAAGAAAAAGAGGCAGGAGCCCTATCAGGTCAAAAGGGAACCTATGTTGAACTAACAGATATCAGTAAAGACTTGCAGAATGCTGTCGTCGCGACAGAGGATCGTTCCTTCTATAAAAATGATGGAATTAACTACGGTCGTTTCTTTCTAGCCATCCTTACAGCAGGTCGTTCTGGAGGGGGGTCTACCATCACTCAACAGTTGGCGAAAAATGCCTATCTTTCCCAGGACCAGACCGTTGAACGGAAGGCCAAGGAGTTTTTCCTTGCCTTAGAGTTGACAAAGAAGTACACCAAGGAGCAAATCCTTACTATGTACCTCAATAACGCCTACTTTGGAAATGGGGTATGGGGTGTTGAAGATGCAAGTAAGAAATATTTCGGTGTATCGGCTTCACAACTAACGCTTGATCAGGCGGCCACTCTAGCAGGGATGCTCAAGGGACCAGAATTGTATAATCCATTAAATTCTGTTGAGACTTCGACCAACCGTAGGGATACTGTTTTGCAAAATATGGTTGCAGCGGGCTATATTGATAAAAATCAAGAGACCGAAGCGGCTGGAGTAGATATGGCTTCTCAACTGCAAGATAAGTATGAAGGCAAAGTTTCGGATTATCGTTACCCGTCCTATTTTGATGCAGTTGTCAACGAAGCGGTTTCCAAGTACAATCTCACAGAAGAAGAGATTGTCAACAATGGCTATCGAATCTACACAGAGCTTGACCAAAACTACCAAGCAAACATGCAGGTTATTTATGAAAACACTGCGCTATTTCCAATAGCAGAAGACGGAACGCATGCCGAATCAGGTAGTGTCGCTCTAGAACCCAAGACTGGTGGAGTGCGTGGAGTTGTTGGTCGTGTAGCTGGTGATGACAAACCAGGCTTTCGCAATTTCAACTATGCCACTCAGTCTAAGCGTAGCCCAGGCTCAACCATTAAACCTTTAGTCGTTTATACACCTGCAGTAGAAGCAGGATGGGCCTTGAACAAGCAACTGGATAATCATACGATGCAGTACAACAGTTATCAAGTAGACAACTATGCGGGTATTAAGACATCTCCAGAAGTACCTATGTATCAGGCCTTGGCGGAATCACTCAACCTACCAGCAGTTGCGACTGTAAATGAATTAGGTATTGACAAAGCTTTTGACGCTGGGGAGAGATTTGGTTTGAATATGGAAAAAGTTGACCGAGTTCTTGGAGTTGCTCTTGGTGGAGGTGTGGAAACGAATCCTCTCCAGATGGCGCAAGCCTATGCAGCCTTTGCTAATGGAGGTCTAATGCCTGAAGCGCATTTCATCACTCGTATTGAAAATGCCAGTGGTCAGGTCATCAAGAGTCATAAAAACTCCCAAAAACGAGTGATTGATAAGTCTGTAGCTGATAAAATGACCAGTATGATGCTAGGAACATTTACCAATGGTACAGGAATTAGTTCGTCACCAGCGGATTACGTTATGGCTGGTAAAACGGGTACGACTGAAGCTGTTTTCAACCCGGAATATACCAGTGACCAGTGGGTGATCGGCTATACTCCAGATGTTGTAATCAGCCACTGGCTCGGCTTCCCAACAACAGATGAGAATCATTATCTAGCAGGTTCGACCTCTAATGGCGCTGCCCATGTCTTTAGAAGCATGGCCAACACCATCTTGCCTTACACTCCTGGCAGCACCTTTACGGTTGAGAATGCCTATAAGCAAAATGGTATTGAACCAGAAAATACCAAGCAACAAGTCGTTGAAAATGAGACAAACCAGTCTGAGGACCCGATAGGAGATATTCGTAGTCGTGCACAAAATCTTGTAGATGAAGCAGGCCGTGCGATTTCAGAAGCTAAAATAAAAGAAAGAGCCCAGACAATATGGGACTCAATCCTTAATCTATTTCGTTAAGAGGCTTGTCAAAGCCCAGGTTTCTTGTTATAATGGATAAGATGGAGGCGTTATGGCACTAAAAAAAGCAAGCCTAGCTTGTGCAGTTTGTGGTTCAAGGAATTACTCAATCAAAATTAGTGGGAACCCCAAGCCAACACGACTAGAAGTAAATAAATTTTGTAAACATTGTGGAAAATATACGACACATAGAGAAACGAGATAGGAGAGAACGATGGGTTTTATTAAGGATATTTTTAAACTTCTTAAAGAAACAACTTGGCCAACTCGCAAAGAAAGCTGGAGAGATTTTCGCTCTATTATGGAATATACAGCCTTCTTTGTGGTCATTATTTACATTTTTGACCAGTTGATTGTATCAGGTTTGATTCGATTTATTAACATTTTTTAGAAGAAAAGTGGAGAAGTTCTGCTAACTTTCTTCTATCATATGTATGAAAGGAAATATCATGGATAGTTTTGACAAGGGATGGTTTGTTCTACAAACTTATTCTGGCTATGAAAATAAGGTAAAAGAAAATCTATTGCAACGTGCGCAAACATATAACATGTTGGATAATATTCTACGTGTTGAGATTCCAACACAAACCGTGCAAGTTGAGAAAAATGGAAAGAAAAAGGAAATTGAAGAGAATCGCTTTCCAGGTTATGTTCTTGTAGAAATGGTCATGACAGATGAAGCATGGTTTGTCGTTCGAAACACACCTAACGTAACAGGATTCGTCGGCTCACACGGTAACAGATCAAAACCAACTCCACTTTTGGAACAAGAAATCCGTGATATTCTGGTTTCAATGGGACAAACTGTTCAAGAGTTCGATATTGATGTTGAAGTTGGCCAGACAGTCCGCATCATTGATGGCGCTTTTGCAGACTACACAGGGAAAATCACTGAAATTGATAACAACAAAGTGAAGATGATTATCTCTATGTTTGGTAATGATACGATTGCAGAAGTGAATCTCAACCAAATTGCAGAATTATAACCCCAGAGAGGCTATGCCTCTCTTTTTATGTGCTGTTGAGGGAGGAAGAAGTATAAAACAGAGGAAGTAGACCCATGGACTCGCGCATTTTGCTAAACTAAATGCAGAAAGGAGAGGTCTATGAATCTAAAAGACTTATATGAAGAAAGCAAGGGAATCGTCCATAAGTGTCGCAAAGATTATCATTTGCATCTGTGGGAGAAAGAGGACTGGGATCAGGAAGGCATGTTATGTCTGTATGAGCTGGTGAGTCGCAATCCAGAGTTACTAGAGGGCGAGCGCCATCGACTTTATGTCTGCTTTAAAACAAAGTTTAGAAATCGTATCCTAGATTACATCCGTAAACAGGAAAGTCACAAGCGCCGTTTTGACAAAGAACCCTATGAAGAGGTGAGTGAGATTAGCCATCGTCTAGGAGAAAAAGGACTCAGGCTGGACGATTATTATCTCTTTCACGAACTTCTAAAGAACTACAAATCAAAGCAGAGTATGGAAAAACAAGAATTAATAGACCGTCTCATGGGAGGGGAAGTCTTTAGAGGACGTAAAGCTCTCCTGAGAGAACTTTCCCTAATCTTTTCAGAATTTCGGTAAAGAGAAAAAAAGTTCTTGACAAAGGTAAAAAAGTAGGTATAAT